>JAISDY010000014.1 GCA_031264425.1 Endomicrobium sp.
AAAATATTCTTTTTATTTTTTAGCGCCATATCTTTCCATTATTAAATTTATTAAATTTGTCGTGGATTTTCCTTTTACGAAAGGAAATCTGTAAACTTTTTTTACAAACTCTCTGCCTATTATTTCAGACAATTTATAATCGCCGCCTTTTACCAAAATATCCGGACGAATCTCGCTTAAAATTTCTTTAGGGGTATGCTCGTTAAACACAATCACATAATCCACAGGTTTTAATGAAAGAAGAAGTTTCGCTCTGTCCTTTTCACCAACCAACGGTCTTTTTGGACCTTTAAGGCAACGTAAAGACTTATCGGAATTTATGGCGACTATCAAAACGGCACCCATACTTTTAGCTTTTTTGAACAGGCTTACATGCCCTAAGTGCAACAAATCAAAACAGCCGTTTGTGAAAACGACTTTCTTCCCCGCTTTTTGTAGTCTTGCAACTTCTGATTTCATTTCTTTTCTTGTTAAAGCTCTATCTAAAGACTTTAAACCTTTCATGGCTTCCTCTCCGCTTAAACCTTAGAGTCCTATTGCCGACTTATATACTACAAATTTTCGCTCAATGGTAAGAAAACCGCCACTTTGCACACTGAGATTATTCTACTCTCATTTTAAAATTGGTTTTCTGGTAGCCTCCACTTCGTTTAATCTTCTTACCGGAGTATTTATCGGAGCGTCCTTTAACTTTTGCGACTCTTGATAAGATTCTTCAAGAATAATTTTATTGACGACATTTACAAATTTGTCTAAAGTCTCTTTTGATTCAGTTTCCGTAGGCTCAATCATTATAGCTTCGTCAACAATTAAAGGAAAGTATATCGTTGGAGCATAATAGCCGTAATCCAAAAGCCTTTTTGCAATATCTATAGTTCTTACGTCGTTTTTTAACAAAGTTTTTGGAGAAAGAACGAACTCATGCATACATCTATCGCACGCTGGGACATTAACTTTATCTTTAAACTTGGAAAGCATATAGTTTGCGTTAGAACTGCCTGTTCGGAAACATTTTTTAACCCTTTTCCTCCAAGCGCCTTTACATATGCGTAAGACTTCAATATCACGGGGAAATTTCCAAAGAACGCTTTTAACTTGCCGATGCTTTTTGATTTCTTATAATTCAACACGTATTTATCTTTCTTTTTTTCCACTCTAGGAACAGGAAGGAAAGTCTCCAAAAAAGATTTAACTCCAATAGGTCCCGATCCCGGTCCGCCGCCACCGTGAGGCGTTGAAAAAGTTTTGTGCAGGTTTATATGCATAACGTCAAACCCCATGTCGCCGGGTCTTACTATTCCCATAACCGCGTTGAGATTCGCACCATCATAATATAAAAGGCTTCCGTTATCATGAACCAATTTTGACACTTCGTCTATGCTTTTTTCAAATATTCCCAAAGTGTTTGGAACGGTAAGCATCATTGCCGCAACTTCAGGAGTTAAAACTTCTTTCAATTTATCAATGGATACGCTGCCATCCGGCTCAGACTTTAACGGAACAATCTCAAAACCGGCAAAAGCCGCCGAAGCCGGGTTTGTGCCGTGAGCAGAATCTGGAACAATTATTTTTCTTCTTTTTTGTTTTATAGATTTGAAATACTCGGCTATTACTAAAAGCCCAGCAAGCTCACCATGAGCGCCTGCTGCCTGCTGTAAAGAAAAATTATCCATGCCGGCAACTTCGCATAAATCTTTTTCTAAGTTCGTACATAACTTCTAAAACGCCCTGCATAGTTTCAATAGGCTGATAAGGATGCACATTGTTAAACGCATCGTTTCTGGCTATACGTTCATTTATCAAAGGATTATATTTCATAGTACATGATCCGAGCGGATAAAAAACCGTACTAAGAGCATAATTTTTTCTTGAAAGATTTGTAAAGTGTCTTAATAAATCATTCTCGGCAATGTTGGGCAATCCTAAAGGAATGCTTCTTTTTAAGTTTTCCGGAACTTGAGCATTTATTGCCACATCGCACTCAACGTCGTACGCCGGCTGGCATTCCGAAGATAGTTCGTTTAATAATTTTTCCATTTTATATCCTGTTTATTAACGATATAGGATGCATATTAATCCCATTAAATTCCCAATTAAAACTGTCGGGAATTGAGTTTATCAAATTGTTCTATGCGGGCATTTATTATGTGTATATATAAACTATATTTTAGCCAAAAGTTCTACGAGCCTATCTATTTCCGCTTCGGTTCTTTGCTCAGTTACACAAAAGAGGAGACAATTTTTGGAACCGTCTCCGGCATTTGACAAATCTAAGGGACCCAGAATATTATTTCTAAGTAAAACTTTGTTTATCTTTTTTATGTTTTTGCTTGTTTCAATTACAAATTCGTTGAAAAAAGTTTCGTTTTCAAATTTGGCTTTGAAACCGTCCAACGATTTTATTTTTGTAAACGCATATCTTGCTTTAGAAATATTTGTTTCAGCAAGATTTGAAAAACCTGCGTTTCCCCAACCCGAAAAAAACACGCAGGTAGCCAAAGCGTTTAAAGACGCGTTTGTGCAAATGTTAGACGTGGCTTTTTCTCTTCTGATATGTTGTTCTCTTGACTGCAGCGTTAATACAAAACCTCTTTTGCCGTCTCTATCTGTAGTTTGACCCACAATTCTTCCGGGCATTTTCCATTCTAAAGATTTTTTAACAGCCATAAAACCAAAAGTAGCTCCGCCTGCACTCATTGAAGCCCCCAACACTTGTCCTTCTCCAACAGCTATGTCAGCGTTATATTCTCCGGGGGCTTTAAAGATGCCCAAAGACAAAGGATTTACAATAGCGACAAATAAAGAATTTTTACCCTTTATTGCCGAAGACAATGCGTCCATATCCTCAACAACGCCAAAATAGTTCGGAGATTGTATTACAACCGCCGCGGTATTGTCATCAATAAGAGAATCCAAGGTGCTTTTGTCCAAACGTCCGTTGTCTGACAAAGAAATTATTTCTATTTTCGCTTTAGAATTTGCAAGATAGGTTTTTACAGTTTGAATATACTCCGGATGCACTCCGGAAGAAATTAATATTCTATTTTTGCCGCTTACTCTTAAAGCAAGCAAAACCGCTTCTGCCGCTGCCGTAGCGCCGTCGTAAAGAGAGGCGTTTGAAGTATCCATCCCAGTCAATGCGCATATCAAACTTTGATACTCAAAAACAGCCTGCAAAGTGCCTTGGCTTGCTTCAGCCTGATAAGGCGTGTACGCCGTCCAAAATTCTGACCTTCCGATAATTTCGCCGACTAAAGAAGGAATAAAATGATCGTAAATACCGGCGCCTCTAAAAGAAATTAGCTTTTTATTTTTAGAGGCTATATTTAAGAAATAATTTAAAAGCTCTTGCTCGGTCTTTCCGCCTGAAATGTTTAAATCTTTAGCTTTTAAATGATTGGGAATAATTTTGAACAACTCATCAATATTGCCAACCCCTATACTTTCCAACATTTGCCTTTTATCTTTTTGATTTTGTGGTGTATAGTCCATGTCGTCTCTGTTTATATTAATTTTTATAATCATCGGCTTTCAACAAATCGCCTAATTCTTTTTCATTGGAAAACTCTATTGCAAACAAATATCCTTCTTCATAAGGAGAATTATTTACAAGCTCGGGATTTCCTAAAACTTTGTTATTTGTCTCAATAATTTTTCCGCTTACTGGAGCATATATATCAAACGCAGACTTTACAGACTCTATAACTGCTGCAGGTTGTTCTTTTTTTACATCTCTACCTATTTCGGGAAGCTCCACATGCACCACATCGGTAATTTCGTGTTGGGCAAAATCCGTAATGCCCACTTTTACTTTATTTCCTTCAACTTTTACCCATTCGTGGGTTTTTGTATATAACAGGTCTTGTGGAGTATTCATCGCGCCACCTCTTTTTTGATTTATAAGTAATACTTTATGCTGATTTTTGGAATATCTTTTACATTCGTTCCTATAGAGTTTGTTCCTCCACCCCCTATACTAAAAGAAAGCCCCGCTTCAGTAGAAAGAGACAGATCGTCCAGCACAAACCACTCAACGCCAATCCCTCCCGCAATAATGCCAAACGTTCTTTTTTCTCTATATAAAGCCATACTCGCATTAGAAAAAATATTTAAGTTTTTATAAGATTTTATCACATATAAAAACTTGCCGCCTACGATATATCTGTTCTTATTGACATGGTTGTCATCTATTCTAAATCCTAAAAAACCTTCAATACCGGCAAGATCAGTCAGCCAATATCTTGCGGAAAGCTCGGGCAAACGCAGTACGAAAAGATTAAAACCAAGTCCAATTTTTTCAGCAAGGTGTCTTTCGGAAGTTGCATTTTTCTGAGCAGCAAGAGCAAAAGAGCCTAATACACCGACACATAACAGCGTCAATATTATCTTTTTCATTTGGTCTATCTCCTGTTATTTTATCTCATTAATTCTTTTCTGCGCTTTTTCCGCTTCTTGCGTTGCCGGGAAACTAATCAACACTTCATTAAACGTTTTTACAGCTTCGTCTTTTGAACCTACCGCAAGGTAGTACTCAGCCAAGTTTAAATAAATATCTCTTATTAAAAAGTGATCGGGATATTTATCTATAAACTCTTTTGATACGGTTATAGCGTTGAAATAGTCTTTTTTAGAATCATAAATATAAATGATTCTTGCCAAAGCCAAAGGTTTTATAGCTTCTGGCTTATCTTTACTTTCAGTTTCTTTTAGGATATTTAAAGCCTCGTCATAAGACTGAAGTTCCGTGAATATGTCGGCTCTGGATAATTTCGCTTGATATGCCGCAGGAGTTTTTGGATACTTTGCCATGACTTCATCCAGCATTGCTATGCCTAATTGTTGATTTCCGTTGGCAAAAGCGGAATAAGCTTTTGCCAAACCTAGCGAGGATAAATTATCAATCTTATGAATTCTTGAACAATAAATAAAAATTACAACAACTACAAGCAAAATTATGGAAATTATAATTGTTAAAACTTTTACGGTTGATTTAGTAATAATACCACTTTGCATTCTTATCAATCTCCTTTATTAACTATTTCCAAAGAATTCTTTTGCATCTCGTAAAAAAATCTGCAGAAAGCGCCGCGTCCAACAGAACTTTTTCTATAAGTTTTTTTGTTAAAAGATGCTCAGGCTCGTGGGTATCGGTATTAATAATAAGTTTTGCCTTATTTTTTAAGGCAATTTGAGTAACTTCTTTGTTTGTAATACCATGCTTTGATTTTGTAGTAATCTCTATTTTTACATCGTTTTTTGCTGCAAGCCGGGCAACCTCATCGGACAAGCGACCCGGATGCGCTAGTATGTCTATATCCGCTTCAACAGCGGCAAAGTTTGTC
>JAISDY010000029.1 GCA_031264425.1 Endomicrobium sp.
GTCTGTACAAGATGCTTTGCCGCACGGAAATATAAAGAAAGGCGAAGTTGTTAAAGCAGTAATTGTTCGCACAGTAAAAGAAATTCGCCGCGCAGACGGAACTTATATAAAGTTTGATGACAACGCTGCCGTTATTATTAACGATGAAGGCGAACCAAAGGGCACTCGTATTTTCGGACCGGTTGCAAGAGAGCTTAGAGAAAACAATTATCTTAAGATAATCTCTTTGGCGCCGGAAGTAATATAAATCTTTTGTTTGTTTTCTGCTTTTTATTGGTAAAAGCGGAAAACTAATTAAAAGATATATAAAGAACATATAGGCGAAAAACAAAACAGGATAACAAAATGTTTAATATTAAGAAGAAAGACAAAGTTGTAGTTTTATCCGGAAAAGATAGAGGAAAAAAAGGCGAAGTTCTTGATGTTTTTCCTAAGAAAGATAGAGTTATAGTTTCAAAAATTAATTTCGTAAAAAGACATACGAAACCCACCCAGAAAGATCCCGGAGGGATTCGCGAAAAAGAAGCTCCTATCGCGGCAAGCAAAGTTATGCTTATTTGCCCAAAATGTGAGCAGGCTTTTAGACCTAAATTTGACAAGCTTTCTGACGGTAAAAAAGTAAGAGTATGTCGCAAATGCGGAGAAATGCTAATGTAATGCTTTGTCTTTTAAGTTTTTGCTTTGTAGTATATAGCAAACTTCACTCAGTTTTCTTAGCAAAAAGCTCAAAATACTTCGCATTAGGTTGTAAGTAACGAAGATAGATAAGGAAAGAATAATGAATCAACCTCGTTTAAAAGAATTTTATCAGAAGAATGTAGTAAGAAGCGAACTTAAAAAACAGTTCAATTTTAAGAATGTTCATCAGATTCCTAAGCTTACGAAGATTGTCATAAATATCGGATTAAGCGAAGCAAAAGAAAATATTAAAGTTTTAGATACGGCAACCGCAGAACTTGCGGCTATTACGGGGCAGAAGCCTTTGGTTTGCCGTGCAAAGCAGTCCGTTTCAAACTTTAAAATTCGTCAAGGAATGCCTATAGGTATAAAGGTTACTCTAAGAAATGCAATTATGTATGAATTCTTAGACAGACTTATAAACGTAGCAGTTCCTCGTATAAGAGACTTTAGAGGAATTGAGCCTAATGGTTTTGATGGAAGAGGCAATTTTAATTTAGGGCTTAATGAACAGTATATTTTTCCTGAAATTAACGTTGAGAAATCAGATAAAGCAAGAGGAATGAATATTACTGTTGTAACGACGGCTGAGAAAAACGAGCATGCGAAGGCGTTGTTGGAACATCTTGGAATGCCGTTCAAAAAAAGAGAAAACAAATAAAGCAGAGGATATTTTTCTATGGCAACAACTTCAGCAGAAGCAAAGATGCGTAAACCTCAGAAATTTGCAACGCGGTACAGGAACAGATGTCGCCTGTGTGGAAGACCGCGCGGCTTTTATAGAGATTTCGGTCTTTGCAGAATATGTTTGCGCAAATTGGCGCACAATGGCGAAATACCGGGACTTACAAAATCAAGCTGGTAGAGCACTAAATTTTAAAAGAGGTCGGTTTAATGATTACAGATCCAATTTCAGATATGTTCGCGCGCATACGTAACGCGAACGTAAAGCTACACGAAAAAGTTGATATTCCGTCTTCAAAAATGAAAATGGAAATAGCTAAAATTTTAAAAGAAGAAGGATATATCGCGAGTTATAAGATTACGGGCGACAAGAAGCAAGGAATATTGAGAATTTATCTCAAATATACGGCTTCCGGCAAACCTGTTCTTGAGGGAATAAAGAGAGTTTCAAAGTCTTCTTTAAGGATTTATACAGGTTACGAAGACATGCCTAAAACTGTAGGTGGATTAGGTGTTACCTTGGTTTCTACTTCAAAAGGATTAATGACCGACAATCAAGCAAGGAAAGAAAAAGTTGGCGGAGAAATTATAGGATACGTTTGGTAATATTGTCTTTGAGCTGTTTCCGGTTAGACGGGATTTGCACGTCAGCAAAAAATTTATATTGAGGATCAAACGATGAGTCGCTTAGGCAAAAAACCGGTTCATATGCCGGATAAGGTAAAAGCAGAGTTCAACAACGGGGTGTTAGGAATAACGGGTCCCGGTGGAAAGCTTTCGCAAGTTATAGATAATAAACTAAATATAAAGATTGACAAGGACAGCATTCTTGTGGAGGCTCTTGGAGAATCTCGCGAGCATAATATGCTTCATGGTTTGACAAGAGGGCTTGTCGTTAATATGATAGAAGGCGTTACGGCTGGATTCAAAAAAGAACTTGAAGCTATAGGACTTGGTTACAAGATCAGTATAGAAGGCGGAAAGAAATTAATTTTAGCGGTGGGATTCTCTCATCTTGTAAATCTTACCATACCTTCAACTGTAAAAGTAACGGTAGCTCTTACGCCTGATAAAAACACTTTAATCACGGTAACGGGAATTGACAAATATGAAGTTGGCGCATTTGCCGCTAAAATTAGAACGGTTAAGCCTCCTGAACCGTATAAAGGTTTTGGCATAAGGTACTTAGGCGAGAAGATAATAAGAAAAGCCGGAAAAGCCGCAGCGGGCTCAGGCAAAAAATAGAGGATTTTAGATGAAAGATTCAAATAAAAGATTTGATTATCGTGCTAAGAGAGTAAGAAGTAAAATTAAGGGAACGCAAGAAAGACCTCGTTTAAGTGTTCACCGTGGGCACAAACACATTTATGCTCAAGTTATTGACGACAGCAAAGGCGCCACTTTAGCGTCAGCTTCAACATTATCTCCTGAACTTAAAGGAAACCTCAAAGTTACTGATACGGTTGCGGCGGCAAAGTCTGTGGGTGAATTGATAGCTAAAAAGGCGTCTGAGAAAGGCGTTAAGAAAGTTGTGTTTGACCGTAGAGGTTATGAATTTACGGGAAAAGTTAAGGCTCTCGCGGATGCAGCAAGAGAAAGAGGATTGGATTTTTAACGGAACTATATATTTCTGGCGAAAATCCTTAAGTGAAGCGTTAAAAGCGTTTCTAAATTTTAAGATAAAGATATGCTAAAGAATACAGCGTGTAGTCTTAGGAGGACAAGTTGGCTGAGAAAATAGGTAAACAACAAAATGACAATGGCTTGAAAGAAGCTGTTGTCGCCGTTAACAGAGTGGCAAAAGTTGTTAAAGGCGGAAAGAGGTTTTCATTCAACGCTTTGGTAGTAGTAGGCGACGGGATCGGTAAAGTGGGCTGCGGTCTTGGCAAAGCAAACGAAGTACAAGCCGCTATACAAAAAGGTAGTATGCAAGCTTCAAAACATATGGTTTCAGTACAGCTTAAAGACAGTACGATTCCGCACGAAATTATTGGTGTTTCAGGCTCTGGGAAAGTATTGTTAAAGCCTGCGGCTCCCGGAACCGGTGTTATTGCCGGCGGAGCAGTAAGAGCTGTTCTTGAGGCTGTGGGAATTAGGGATATTCTTACGAAATCAATGCGTTCTTCTAATCCGTTTAACGTAGTTTATGCGACGATAGAAGCGCTTAAGGCTCTTCGTTCAAAAGAATATGTCGCTAAAATCAGAGAGAAAGAGGCTGTAGAAATATGATAGGTTTAAATAATTTAAAGCCTGCAAAAGGCTCAAAGCATAGAAAAAAAATTGTTGGCCGTGGTGTTGGTTCTGGACATGGTCGTACTTCTACGCGGGGTTCTAAAGGACAGAAGGCTCGTTCGGGTGATGGTTCAAAGAAGATAGGTTTTGAAGGTGGGCAGATGCCTATTTTTAGGAGAATTCCTAAAAGAGGTTTTAATAATCCATTTCGTAAAAAATATGAAATTGTAAATATTGGAAGCTTAAATAAGTTTGACTCAGGTTCAGAAATTACGCCACAAGTTCTTAAAAAAGCAGGCCTTATAGGAAACACAAATTTTGTAAAGATTTTGGCTGTAGGAGACATTAAAAAAGCTTTGACGGTTAAAGTAGCGGCTTTTTCAAAGTCTGCTATTGAAAAAATTAATGCGGCAGGTGGAAAGGTTGAGATAGTTAAATGACAGTTAAAATGTGTGTTTGGCATTATAAAATGAAGGATGTAAATGTAAAAAACTTTATCTGTCATTTTTAGAGTTAGGTTTGCGTTGTACATAAAACAGTCTATCGCTTTTTTATGACTTATGTCGCAGTTTGAATCTTTATTTTCTAGCACAGTATAAATAATGGATATGGGTAATTAGAAGAAGAATAATAGAAAAATATCTAAAATAATGGGACTTATAGATTATGTTAATGCTAAAAAGCTTTAGTGATATTTTTAGAGTGTCTGAGTTAAGAAAAAAAATGTTTTTTACATTGTTTATTATTGTTACTTATAGAATAGGAG
>JAISDY010000090.1 GCA_031264425.1 Endomicrobium sp.
ATATATCCCATATTTAGACCTCTGAAATTTTTATCTATATTGCAAAGGACATCTACTCCCTTTCCCAATATACGATTCTTTCTTTCCAAAGTCTAATATCTATTTGAACTTTTGCAGTGGTACATTCTTGGTATTTGGACATGACAAATATACGTCTATCCTTTCGGGAAAAAACAGTTCTAGTGTGTCAGGCTCTTTATTTAAAGTTTGGGGAGATACAACTGCTGTATTTGATTTAACAGATTTGACTGTTCAAGATGCGTATGCTTCGGCTAGTGATTATGGTGATGGATCAGGTAATGGAGCTGTTTTGAGAATAGTAAACGGGTCCACTGCAAGTATTATAGGTGCTATTATTCAAAATAATAGCGCTCAATATAGCGGCGGAGCAGTGTTCCAAGATAGCGAGGTTCTTACTCTTAGTAATATTTACTTTATAGGAAATTCTGCCGACACAAACGGAGGCGCTGTTAGCCATAACAATGGAAATATGTCTATATCCATAGCTAATTTTAACAGTAATACTGCGGTTTCAAGTGGCGGAGCCATATATAACAGCTCAGGTTCAATTTCTATAGGCGCCAATGTTTTAGGAGGTGTCGTTTTGTTTTCAAGTAACTCTGCCGGTCTAGCCGGTGGAGCCATATATAACGATGTTGACGGTCAAATAGAATTGGCTTCTGGATTATCCTCGGATATATTATTCGTAAATAATTCTGTAGGAGGGCAATTAAACGATATTTATAATGAAGGAACTATGCTTATAGATGGGCAAGCAGGGAATGTAAACATAGCCGGGGGAATATCTGGAAATAACAATGCCGCTAATATAATAAAAAGTAATCAGGGAGACTTAACATTAGGCATAAATAGTGATAATTCAAAATATGTCGGCGGTTTTACGCAAACAGACGGCAACACAAATGTTTATGGGAAATTTTTTGGCGGTGTCAGCACAATTACAGGAGGAATTTTAAATTGGTATGCAAATGATCATGTTGCAAAAAGCTCGTCTTCGGTTCTAAATATTAATAACGCAATATTGCAAATCTCTGGACAAGGATCATTCTTATCTTTAAATAATGATTTAGACAGCATATCTTCAAATAGTGTGGTAATAATAGGTGAAGGCGGCGAACTTAATATCAACGCTGATAGTGTTAATTTATATATCAGCGGCGGATCAGATATATGGAAAGGAGTAGTAACTCTTGATAAAGGCAATTTGGTGTTAGACGGTGTCAAAAACTCAAGCGGAAGTGTGTATAAACAAACAGGAGGTAGTTTGCTCGTAACCAACGGATCGGAGTTTCTTATTGACGCTTCATGTTTCATAGGCGGAGGAGATATAACCATAAATAATTTGTCTTCAATAAAACAAAGAGGCGATGCAATAACCGGGAATAACCTTACAATAGACGGTTATTCTTCAATTGATTCCAAATCTGGAAAGATTCTAAACAATAGATTTTCCGGTGATTTCAATGTTGGGACAGAGGCGATTTTTTATATAGATATAAATGCTAAAACAAAAGAATCTGACAACTATAATTTTGGCGGTAGAATTAAAAGTATGGATGAAATACCGTTAGGCATAGTTGAAGTATTTGATTTTAATCTTATAGACGGTTCTCCTGAAGACAGCGAGGTTATAGTGCAAGTTTTTAGTGCGGAAAGCGGAATAGATTCTAACGTTTCTTTTGTTGTCGGTAAAGATAAAGTAAATACCGCCATTGGCTTATACAATTTTTCATCTTTGGGCGGTGGTAAATACAAACTTGCTCTAAATTTTGATCAAATTAATAAACCTGCTTATAGAGATCCGGTTGCTAAACTTGCAATGCTTAATAATCAGCTTATGGCTAACAACACTTTATTTGACCATATATTCTTAGACAGAAATAAACTTTCGGAAGATGATGGCGGAAAGAATTTATGGTTTAAGACATACGGCGGTTATGAAGATATGGAACTGACTAAAGGCATTGACGTAAAGAGCGAAATATACGGGTTAATAAGCGGTCTTGATTTATTTGTTTTGGATTTAAATAATGACTGGAAATTTATGCCTACGGTGTATGCGGCATATACCGGAGGAAATCAAAAGTATTCAAGCGTTAGTATGAATCAAGCGGGTTTACATGGAGGAGCCATCGGGACGTTTACTAAAAATAAACTCATCGGGTCAGGACTTTTGTACGGGGGCGGATATGAAAACAATATGTCTATGGAAGGTAAAAAGGATTCTTTGAGCAACTGGTTTTTCGGCGTTGCGGCGAAATGCGCTTATAATTTTGAAGTAAACTTTACTCAAAGTATAAATATAACTTTACAGCCGAACTTTTTAACTTCTTTTAATCTTTACGGAGATAGCAAGTGGAACTCGGACTATGGACAGATTAACATGAGCTCGGGTTATTTAAAAGGATTAAATGTAGCGCCTGGAATAAATTTTATTTACAATAAGAACAATTGGAACATATATATTAAAACGTCTTACATGTATAATGTAAATAATCATGTTGACACAAAAGCCGGTAACGTTGAACTTTCCGAAGTTTCTACAAAGCCGGGATATTTTGATTACGGTTGCGGTGGCTTTGTACAAATTGCAGACTCAATGTATGTAAACGCAGGTCTGACTTCAACGACAGGCGCTAAAACCAACACAGGTATAAATTTGGGAGCAAATTTTAAATTTTAACTATTTTTTTAATAACAAAGGCGAATTTATAAATTGACATAAAAAAGTATCTTTTTATAGAATATACTCTCGTAGTCTGTCTAAAACGCAAGAGGGTATAATGATAATCTTAACCGGCGGAGCAGGATTTATCGGCAGCTGTTTTCTTTGGAAATTAAATCAGGAAGGAATAAAGGACGTTTTGGTTGTAGATCACTTGGACAAAGACGAGAAATGGAAGAATTTAGTAGGTAAAAGTTATTACGATTATATACAAAAAAATGATTTTTTTAACGCTGTAATTAGCAGACAAGTCCCAAAACCTCGGGTAATAGTACATCTTGGGGCATGCAGCTCCACAACCTTAACCGACGCAAACTACTACATAAAAAATAATTACGAATATTCTAAAGTTTTAGCTTTGTGGGCTTTTGAGCTGGGCATACCGTTTATTTATGCGTCATCCGCCGCTACTTACGGCAACGGCGAGCTGGGTTATGACGACGATTTGTCAAAAATAAAAGATCTGTCGCCTCTTAATATGTACGGATACTCAAAGCATATGTTTGATTTGTGGCTCTTAAGCAATAATAACTATATAAATAAGACTGCCGGGATAAAATTCTTTAATGTTTTTGGTCCTAACGAGTATCACAAGGGCGACATGAGAAGCGTAATATGTAAAAATTACGATGAAGTGTCTCAAAACGGACTGATAAAATTGTTTAAGTCCTACAATGAGAACTATCCTGATGGTGGACAACGTAGGGATTTTGTCTATATAAAAGACGTTGTGGATGCAATGTACTTTTTATTTCAAAATCCTTCAAAGACCGGCATATTTAATTTAGGCACGGGAAAGTCAAGAACATGGAGCGATGTTGCAAAATCAATGTTTGCGGCAGTTGGTAAAAAAGAAAATATTGAGTATATAGACATGCCGGATTATTTAAAGGCTAAGTATCAATATTTTACCGAAGCAAAAATGGATAATTTGAGAAAAGCCGGATACGACAAACCTTTCATGGAGCTGGAAGATTCTGTTAAAGATTACTGTTCTTATCTAAAAAATAAATCTTATTTGTAAAACGTTGACAACTTTATTAACTCGGAGCAAGAGATGGAATTATTAAAATTGATTTCTTTATTTAAAAAACAAACGGTTTTGGTTGTCGGCGATACTATGGTAGATAAATTTATATGGGGAAAGGTTGTAAGGATTTCCCCTGAGGCTCCGGTTCCGGTTGTTGAGGTTACAAAAGAGACCGAAGTTCTCGGCGGCGCTGCAAACGTAGCGAACAACATAACGGCGTTAGGCGGCAAAGCGTTTATAGTCAGTGCGATTGGCGAGGATATTACAGGGAAAACTTTAATAGAAAAGCTTTCGGAAAAAAATATAAATTATGATTATTTAGTTTATAGTTCTCATCGTCCGACGATTATAAAAACAAGAATTATTGCCGCAAGTCAGCAAGTAGTTAGGGTGGATAAAGAGGTAAAGGGCACTTTTGAGCGATCTACCGAACTGAAAATTATAAAAAACATAGAAAAGGCTATTGCGAAAGCAAACGCGGTGATAATTTCCGATTACGGCAAAGGAGTGGTAAGTCCGACTGTTCTTAAGAAAACAATTGCTCTTGCAAGAAAATACAAAATTCCTGTCACAGTGGACCCTAAAATAGATCACTTCAAAAAATACAAAAAAATTACAACAATGACTCCCAATGAAGAAGAAGCGATAGAAGGTATGGGGTTAAAAAATATAAAAACTGATGAAGATATAGCTGTTTTAGGCAAGAAAATTTTGAAGACTTTAGGGTCAGATTCAGTCGTTATCACACGCGGCGAAAAAGGAATGACCCTTATAGAGCCCAATAATAAAATTACGAATATTCCCACAAGGGCAAAAGAAGTTTATGACGTTACGGGAGCCGGAGATACGGTTATTTCCACTATGACGTTGGCTTTGGCTGCTAAAGCGGACTTGCTAAGCGCGGCTGAAATTGCAAATTTCGCCGCAGGAATAGTGGTCGGCAAACTCGGTACAGCAACCACAAATCCTCAAGAGCTTGAAGAAGTTGTTAAGGATTTTTATAACAAATGAAAACAGCGGTAATTATTCCTTCAAGATATGGATCAAGGAGGTTTCTAGGAAAGCCACTAGCTTTAATAAAAGGGAAGCCTCTTATTGAGTATACTATTGAGCAAGTAAAAAAATGTAAAAAAGTTGATTATATTGCAGTTGCCACGGATGATAAAAGAATTTACGATTTTGTAAAAAGTCTTGATATAGACGTTTTCATGACTCCTAAAACTTGCAAAAGCGGTACGGATAGAATTGCTTTTGTTGCGTCAAAGTTTTTAAAAAGTTTTGGAATTTTTATTAATGTTCAAGGTGATGAACCTTTAATAGATCCAATGCTTATAGACGAGATTATAAAGTCAATTAAAAAAGATAAAACCGTTGAGTATATAACCGCGGCTTTTCCAATAAAAGATGTTGATTCAGTAAATAATCCTAATGTTGTAAAAGTTATTTTTGACAAGGATATGTATGCTTTGTATTTTTCAAGATTTGCGATTCCGTTTAATAGAGACGGTTTGAAGATAAAATACTACAAGCACATGGGGATATACGGATACAAAAGAAAGTTCTTGCTAAATTTCTCTAAGACTAAAAGCTCTCTTTTAGAAAAAGCCGAAAACCTTGAGCAGTTGAGGGCTCTTGAAAATGGTAAAAAAATTAAAATTGTAGTGTCCAAAAAAGATTCTGTGGGAGTGGACACTCCAAAAGATATTGCGAAAGTTGAAAAATATTTGCAGTAAGGAAAAATGTATGCGTATAAAACGAGTAAAAATAGGCAAAAATGTTACTTTAGCAAATAATAAGCCTTTTACCGTAATAGCAGGACCTTGCGTTATTGAAAGTGAAAAACACGCTTTAACTTTAGCGGAAAGTTTAAAAAAGATAACTTCGGAATTAAAAATTTCTTTTATTTTTAAAGCTTCTTACGACAAAGCTAATCGTTCTTCCTTTAGTTCTTTTAGAGGTCCGGGCGTAGAAGAAGGTTTAAAGATTTTAGGTAGGATAAGAGAAGAGTTAAAAGTGCCCGTAATTACCGACGTTCATAATGAAAGCCAAGCGCCTATAGCCGCAAAAGTTGTGGATTTTTTGCAGATTCCCGCATTTTTGTCCCGTCAGACGGATTTAATAAAAGCATGCGCGCTCACTGGAAAGCCTCTCAATATAAAAAAGGGACAATTTTTAGCTCCTGAAGATATGACTAATGTTATTAAAAAAGCTGAAAGTTTTGGCAATAATAGCCTGACTTTGACGGAACGAGGCGCTTCGTTTGGTTATCACAACTTAGTGGTTGATTTTAGAGGTTTGGAAATAATGAAAAAAACCGGATACCCCGTTGTTTTTGATGCCACTCACAGCGTTCAGCTTCCCGGAGGACGGGGAATTTGCAGCGGTGGCAATAGAGAATTTGTTTTTCCTCTTGCAAAAGCGGCTGCGGCAGTTGGTGTTGCCGCGTTGTTTTTAGAAGTTCACGATAATCCCGATAAAGCTCTTTCTGATGGGGCAAATAGCTTGGAATTAAAAAACTTTAAGCAGTTTCTAAAGCATATCAAAGCTATAGACAAGGCGGTAAAATGAAACATGAAAGCTCGGTTGAAGTTAAAAGAGAGAAAGACGTTTTATGGAAACCTTCTTATGAGTGGTATTTAAAAACTTTTGCGATTGTTCTTGGATCTTTAACAGTTCTTTTTTTTACCTTAAATATAGTTTTAAAGCCTTATATGAGACAAATAAACCCCGAAATTACTCCGTGGCTTAACGTCGGAAACTCAAGCAAGGTTGCGACGGAATAATGGATAATAACGAAATTTTGAAAAAAGCCAGGGATATCAAACTTCTTGCCTGCGATGTGGACGGCGTTTTAACGCGCGGCGAGATAATTATTTTTAATAATGGAGAAGAGGTTAAGATATGGAACGTTAAAGACGGTATGGGATATAATTTATTGTCAAAAACGTCTCCTAGAATCAAAACTGCATGGATTACAGGAAGAGGATCGGTTCAACTTGAAACTCGTGCGGCTGAAATAAAGATAGATTATTTGATTCAAAATTGTATGAGCAAAAAAGAAGCTCTTGGGAGAATAGCGGAAAAAGAAAATTTAGACTTGTCGCAAATAGCGTACATAGGCGACGATATTGTTGACGTTCCTGTCTTAAAATCCGTAGGTCTTTCGTCGTGTCCCTCTGATGCTTGTGCTGATGCGAAAGAAGCCGCGAGCTTTGTTTCGGCTCTTAACGGCGGTGATGGAGTGGTTAGAGAGATGATAGAGATTATAATGAAGGCTTTAGGCGAGTGGAAAAAAGTGTTGGAAAGGTACGAATGCTAGATTTTAAAAAAGTTCGCAGAAGAATATATTATTACGGAGCATATGTTTTTTCAAAGTTAGTTTTAATTTTGCCTTATAAATTTTCAGTTGGTTTTCTTAGCTCTTTCTTTGGCAGAATAGCCTATTATGTCGCTATAGAGGGAGCCAGAAGCGCTAGAAAAAATTTAAAGAAATGTTTTCCTGAAAAATCCAATGAAGATATAAAAAGACTGGTAAAGAAAATATTTTCTCTTGAAGCGAGAAATTTTTTTGAGCTTGCAAATTTCCCCCGTATGAATTCTAAATTCATGAGAAACATAGCTTTTGTTGAAAAACTTGATCATATACAAGAAAGCTTGAAAAATGGCAAAGGAATACTTTTTGCAAGCGCCCATACTGGCAATTGGGAAATAACCGCCGCTATAATGGCAGAAATGGGTATTCCCGTAAACGTCGTGGCAAAGAAGATTTACATTGACGGTCTTAACGACATGCTTGTCAGATACAGGAAGAGCAAGAATATAAAAGTTATATTAAGAGAAACGTCAGACTCCGGAATTAAGCTTTTAAGAGCTTTAAAAAGAGGCGAAACTATAGCGATGCTTATAGATCAAGACGTGGATGTTGCGGGAGTTTTTGTTAATTTTTTCGGTCAAAAAGCGTGGACGCCTTCCGGTCTTGCGGTTTTAGCTTTAAAAACTGAAGCGGACGTTTATGTGGCGTTTGATCAAAGAATAGACGAATACAAACACAAAACTGTGGTTAACGGTCCGATAAACTTTACAAAAACAGACGATTTTGACAAAGACGTTGAAAAACTTACGCAATATATCACGTCTATTTTGGAAGAGCATATAAAGCGGTATCCCGAGCAATGGGTTTGGTTTCATGACAGACGGAAAACAAAGCCTGAAGAGGTTAAAGGATAGTGCATGAATTTTTATAAAAAAAGATTTATTTTGCGCATCTGTGCTTTTTTTTCTATTTTTTTGTTTTTAGGAGGATGTAAATCGGAAAAAATTGTTATTGAAGAAATGCCGCCAATGTCTGAGCGTACTATAGAGAAATTTACTATAACTCAAACCGAAGATGGAAAACTAAAAATGATAATAGACGCGGAATCGGCTATTATAGATGAAAAAGGGAGTATTGCCCGTTTAAAGCTTCCTATAGTAAAGTTTTATGATAAGGGCAATTATGTTTCCACGCTTATTACAGAAAGCGCTGATATAAATTTGGAAACATACGATGTTAAAGGAATAGGCAAATGCGTTGTTGACACGGCAAATAATGAGCATTTGCAAACTACGGATTTAATGTACAATGCAAAAAAGAATTTAATTTATAGCGATAACAATGTTAAAATTAAAAAGCCCGGACAGACGATATACGGAACGAGGTTTGATGCGGACACTAAACTTGAAACATTTACTATTGAGAATCAGCGAACGGTTCTTGATTGATTTTGTTGTTTCGTTATCTGTTGTTTTTTTTAGCGCAGCGGTTTCTTGCGCTCAGGATTCAATATTTAAATCTAAAACGTTTGACAATAAAAATACGGAAATAATTGCCGACAAAACGTCTTTTGATAAAAAATGTTCGGAATTTTCGGCTTCCGGAAATGTAAAAGTTGTGTCAAAATTTACAAATGGTAAGAGAGTTGAAGCGTCGGGAAGTTTTGCCAAATATAACGCAAATTCAGGAAAAGGCAAGCTGTGGGGTAGAGGTGAAAAAACTTCGGTAAAATATTTTGTCAAAGGGTCGTCAACGCCTGTTATAATATGGGCTGACAAAATGCAGTTTGATAAGAACGGGGAAAACATAAAAGCATACGGCGACGTGTTTGTTGTTACATCTTCAGGCACTATTAGCTCCGATAACGCTGCGTTTGATCAAAAAACATCATCGGTAGTATTTAAAAAAGATAAAAAAAGACCTGTTGCCGAAGTTATATATGAAGGCAGAAAACAACTTTATGAAGCTAATAAAATAATTTTTTACGATAATGATAATAATAATGATGTTAAAAAAATATTTATGGAAGGAGACGTTAAAGGCAAAATAGAAATGGAAGATACAATAAATGATGCTAAGAACTGAAGAACTATTTAAAAAATATAAGCACAGAATGGTTGTAAACGGCATAAGCATAAGCGTTAGCCAAGGCGAGATTGTAGGTTTGCTTGGTCCTAACGGAGCCGGAAAAACCACAACTTTTTATATGACTGTCGGTCTTGTTAAACCGTATGACGGAAGCGTTTATTTGGGAGACGACGAGGTTACCGACTGTCCTATGTATCAAAGAGCGCGCGCAGGAGTCAGTTATCTTGCTCAAGAGCCGTCAATCTTTCGCGGTTTGAGCGTAGAAGACAATTTAACGGCTGTTGCTCAAATGCTTACTATTTCAAAAAGCGAGCAACAGGAAAAAGTTGACTCGTTGCTTGAAGATTTTGGTCTTACAAGGCTCAGGAAACAAATGAGTGTTACTCTTTCAGGCGGCGAAAAAAGAAGACTTGAAATTGCAAGGGCTCTGGTAACCAATCCTAAATTTTTACTTTTGGACGAGCCTTTTGTGGGGATTGATCCAATTACGGTTGATGATATACAAAAAATTATAAAAAATCTTAGAGACAGGGGATTGGGAATTTTAATAACGGACCACAACGTAAGAGAAACTCTTGAAATTATTGACAGAGCTTACATTATTTATGAAGGGAAAATTTTACTTGAGGGAAGCGCCAAAGAGCTATTGGAGAATCCTAAGGCAAAAAAAGTGTATCTTGGCGATAATTTCAAGATGTAGAAAAAATAGAAATTTGTTGAATTTTCTTGATGATTTAACAAACGTACATAAATTTTGTATATTAAATAGTATCGTAAAGGAGAGAGGAATGCAGATTAACATAACGGCAAGACACCTTAAACTGACAGACTCCATAGACTCTTACGTGCGAAAAAAGATTACAAAATATGAAAAATTTTTCAATACACTTGACGTTTTTGTCCATGTTATTTTGTCGGTTGAAAAAAACAGACAGATAACTGAGATAATTTTACACTCCGGAAAAATTTCTTTCAGATCAAAAGAAGAATCAACGGACTTATACGCCTCAATAGATTTCGCCTCAGACAAACTTGAAAAACAACTCAGAAAACAAAAAGACATCTCAAAAAAAGTTCACAGAAAAGACAAACTCGCAATTTTAAAAGATAAGAAACGCAATATTAGAGAGGCGTTTTCTTATGATACTATGGAAGATTCAAGAACAAAAATTTCAGAAATAAAACGCTTTGATTTACAACCCGTTACGGTTGAGGAAGCAATTAACGAGATGGACAATCTAGGTTATAAAATATATATGTTTAAAGACGGACTGAACGACAAAGTAAGCGTTCTTTACCGCAATGACAGCGGGTCTATAGTTCTTTTAGAGCCCAATGAAATGTAAAATAGGAGAAAGTAGATGAAGATTATGGATTTTTTAAGTCAGGACGCAATAATTGTCGACCTGAAAGTAACAGATAAGAAGTCGGCGATTGTAGAACTGTCTGAAGTTTTAAAAAATACTAAAAAGATTAAAAACAGCGATGATATAATAAATATTGTCTTAGAAAGAGAAAGGCTCGGTTCAACGGGAATCGGTCAGGGCGTTGCGCTCCCTCATGGTAAAACTGATCTTTTGCAGGAACAAATTGGAGTTCTTGGCATATCTCATAAAGGCATAGAGTTTAATTCTCTTGACGGCGAACCGGTTCATATAATTTTCCTTTTAGTAGGACCTGTTGAAGTTGCTGGACAACATTTGAAGGCTTTGTCAAGAATCTCAAGATTGTTTAAAGATAAATTTTTAAGACAAGCCATAAAAGAAGCTAAAACTACGCAAGAAGTAGTAAAGCTTATACAGCAAGAGGACGCTTATTGATGACTATGGACGTGGATGTTCTTATTAAAGAGAAAAGCGGGGTTTTCAAATTAAAACTGTTAGCCGGAAAAGGCGGTATTTGTAGGCGTATTACCGTGCCTGATATAAACAGACCGGGGCTTGCTTTAGCTGGTTTCTTAGAACATTTTCCATATGAGCGCATACAGGTTATAGGCATAACAGAATATACATATTTTAGTCATTTAGATAATGATTCTCAGATAAAAGTGTTGACTAAAATTTTTTCAAATGAAAAAGCTGTGGCTTGTATTTTAACTAGAGATTTGGCACCTACGGACGCTATGCTTAAAGTTTTTTCAGATTTGGACGTTCCTCTTTTAAAGACGCCTTTAACGGCTTCTCCTTTTGCTAGGGATTTAAATTATTACTTAGACAATAAACTTGCGCCTTCAATTAAAATACACGGCGTTATGGCAAATGTTTATGGACTTGGGGTTTTAATTGTAGGAAAATCCGGGATAGGAAAATCAGAATGCGTACTTGAGCTTGTTAAAAGAGGGCACAAATTTATTGCTGATGATATAGTTAATATAAAGAAACTTTCTTCGGGAAAATTTTTAACGGGAAGCGGTTTAGATATTACAAAGTATTTGATAGAAGTAAGAGGCATAGGAATTATAGACATTAAAGAACTTTTTGGCGTGGGAAATATTTTATATGAGTCCAAAATGGAGCTAGTTATAAAACTTGAAGAGTGGGACCAACTTAAAAAGTATGACAGAATCGGGGTTGACGACTATTATGTGGAGTATTTAGGTGTTGAGGTTCCTGAGATTACAATTCCTATCGCTCCCGGCAGAAATATCGCCATTCTTATTGAGACGGCAAGTTTAAATCAAAGGCTAAAAAACAAGGGTCATTTTACCGCTAAAGCATTAGACTCTAAATTGCGTCAAGAACTAAGCAATCAATAGTCCATGACTAAATTATATATAATTTCAGGTATGTCAGGAGCAGGCAAGAGTCAGGCGCTCAAAATTTTTGAAGATTTTGGGTTTGTTTGTGTTGATAATATGCCTGTTCAGATAATTGCTGATTTTATAGACATATGCGTAAAGGACTCCAAAAAATATAAAAACATCGCAATAGGCATAGACTCCCGAGCCGGAGAACATCTTTATGGCTTCAAAAATTTTCTTGCAGTTCTAAAAAACAAAAAAATCAGTTATAAAATTATTTTTTTTACAGCTTCCGACGATATTAT
>JAISDY010000025.1 GCA_031264425.1 Endomicrobium sp.
TCATATTCTGTAAAAGCCATTTCTCTTATTTCGGAATCGTCAGATTTTTTTAGATCTTCAGCGTCTTTTATATCATTTAAAAGTTTGGAATATTGAGCATATTTCTCCGCAATAGGACGCAAACAAGAGTACTGTTTAGTCAATTCTTTATATTTCCCTTGATTAGAAATAATAGAAGAATCTCCTAGTTGCTTTTCAACTTCTTTAAATTGATTGCTTAACGCTTTTAATTTTTCTAAAAACATAATTTATTGTCCGCAAAAAATATGACAGAACCTCTTTCCAGACAAGATTCTGCCATAAAATTATTTTATAAAACTACTTACCTTTAGCTTCTTTATCTTTTTTTGGAGCGGATTTTGCTTTTTTGGGAGAAGTGGTAAGTATTTTCCCGGTAGTTTTTCTTGGTTTTGCAACTTTTCTTTCGGCTTTTTTTCTTACCAAAGTTTTGCCCTCAGTTTTAGCAAAACGTTTCTGGAACTTTTCAACTCTTCCAGCTGTATCTATAAGCTTCTGCTTACCTGTAAAGAAAGGATGGCAGTTTGAGCATATTTCTAATTTAATGGAAGGTTTTGTTGAACGAGTCTTAAAAGTATAACCACAAGCGCAAGAAACTACGCTTTCTTCGTATTTTGGATGTATTCCCTCTTTCATTTTAACGTCTCCTTATTATTTTTGCTACCTATAATATTCAATTTTATTATGCAACATTTTTGTCTAATAGTCAAATTTAAGATTAACTATAACTAACTTAAATATTAGCCGCGATATTTTAAAACTATGCAGTTACCTTCCTTGTAAATAGGGTAATATTCTCTGTTTATCATTTCTGTGATATGTGATAATAGAGAAAGACCTTTTCAAATAGTTATATTGATTTTTATTCATAATTGCAAGATAATGATCTACAACAATAATAATAGCTGGTTTACTATTACAAATATCATTTTGATATTGCGCGGCAATTTTTGGATTTACTTCCCCTATTACACTTTGATATATGTATTTTGAAGCCGACTGTCTTTCTGAAAACAAATAAAAAACACAATTAAGACCAATTACAGTCATTGTGTCATTTTCTTTAGTATTACTTTTAATTATCTTTCCAATATTGCTTAGTTTGTCTCTGGTGTTAGACATCAGTCTAGAATAAATCATATGTGTTGCGAATGAAATTTGCGGCAAAAACATAACGCAAAGTATCACGAAAGGCAAAATATATTTTACTAGCCAACTTTTCTGATTCTTTACAAGAAAATAAAACTTCTCAATATAAAACGACAAGACCGGCACAAACAGAGGGACCATTACCATACTATAATGTACAAAATTCCAACCGGGTATTGCTATTAGAAGTACAGTTAAAATAAAAGAAATTAAATAAGCTACATAGAAACCATAGTTACTATTTGAGTATTTGATTTGATTTATTTGCAAAGGTCACTATAAAAATCAAAAGTGGCAACAAAAAAAGGTTGTTTGCAAACCCAAATAAGCGGAGACAAAAGATTTGATTTAGAAACATTTAAATTCATTAAATCATAGGATATGTAGGTAAAATTAAGCAAAATACCTTGATGTATGCATTCAGCTAAAGCTCCCACAAAATAAAAATACAAGAAAATAAGACATATCAGAACGAACATACCCAATAGAAAAAAATACACATACTTAAACATTCTTTAAATTTCTTTGACATAACAAACTGAATACAAATAACCGGCATAAATCCTGCCCAAACGGCAAACATATTGGAGCACAGCAATAAAGAGATAGCAAAGCAAAAGCCTAGTGCGACACTCTGGTATATACTTAGTTTGGTCTTCGTAAAAAATATTTTGTAAAGATATAAAGAGAGATAAAAATGAAGGGCAAAACATACTCTTCCGCTATATTTGATTCTGCAAAAAAATTGTTAGAATAACAAACGGAAATATTGTGCTTAATAAGGATGCTAATTTGTCAGCAAAAAAACGCGCTTCTCTATACGCAAAGAACACAGAAACAGACATTGATAGTAGCTCCAATAGCCAAACACCTACAAACCCACCAATAAATTAATCCTAAAGCATCAATGAGAAAAATTAAAGGTGGTTTATGATCATAAAAATCAACGTATGGAATTTTGGACTGGAGAAAGAGGAGATCACCTGTTAAGAAAATACTTGAATCAGTTTCTAGGTTATCTCCAGAAAAGGGGTTTAGAGGAGAAATCATATAGACAAACAATGCAACGAAGAATAAACCAAAAACAATCAACAGTTTGTTATATTTACATATAAATCCATTTAATTTAAACTATATAAATATAGTATGAATTCTCTACAGCGACTCCAGTGTGAAAAATATAGCATTTATTTTTCGCATATGTTAAAATATTTTTGTATCTGATTTTAGTGTCTATTTTGGAGATAACTGTGGATAATAATGAGATAAAACAAACAGTACAGCTTAAGGCAAGAGTGGCAAAAGAAGCATTAGTTAAGCTTTCAGCTATGGACGATCAACAAAAAAACAATATTCTCTCAGCAATGGTAGAAGCTTTACAACAAAATATAAAAGACATACTTTTTCACAATGAAATAGATGTTCAAGCGGCAAAAGACGCAAAGATAACATCCACACTTATTGATAG
>JAISDY010000039.1 GCA_031264425.1 Endomicrobium sp.
TGTTTGGCTGGAACAAGAATAAGATATAAAAATATCTAAAACTATGCTGTTATCTTCTGCTTTTTCAAAAAACTCTTTAGACTCTTTGCTCCATTTTACTAATCTCTCCGTTGACATAAGCCCTCCTAACATAAACTATTAATATTTGGAAACAACAAATTAATTATTATGAAAGCATTAAGGATTTTTTCTCAAATAGGTGTTTTCCAAAATTATGATAAGCAGAAATAAAATAAACGCAGGTATTAAGAAGTATTTATAAAGCTCGTTATAGTTTGTAAATTGCGTAACTTTAATCTCATACTTTTCTAATTTATCTATTTGTTTCATAATATTTTCAAAAGATTTAGTATCTTGCGCTCTAAAATATTCTCCTCCCGTATTTTTAGCGATTTGTCTCAATGCATTTTCGTTAATAGCCTCTTGAGTAACTCGGACTTCTCTTTTTCCAAAGAACGGATCGTCAACTTCATAAATCACTCCTTCGGGACTACCAATGCCTATTGCGTATATTTTTATATTGAATTCTCTAGCTATTTGCGAAGCTGTTATTGGATCAATTTCTCCGGTATTATTATTTCCATCCGTTACAAGAATTATAATTTTGCTTTTGGCTTCGCTGTCTTTTAATCTGTTGACTGAAGTCATTATTGCAGAACCTATAGCAGTGCCGTCCATTCCCGTGTCGCCAATCTGTATATTATTTACAAATTCAGCAAGAGAATCTTTATCAATCGTTAGAGGGCATTGCGTAAAAGCAAGCCCTGAAAAAACAACAAGACCGATTCTGTCATAGTTTCTTTCTTTTATAAAATCCTGCGTAACTTTTTTTGCCGCTTCCATTCTGTTTAGCGGTCTAAAATCTAAAGACTGCATGCTTGTGGAAGTGTCCAACGCCATTACTATGTCTATGCCTTGATCGTGTGACTGCTCATAAACATTTCCTTTTTGAGGTCTTGCAAGAGCAATAATAATTAAAAGTATCGCAAAATACTTTAAAATATTTAAAAGTTTAAAAAGTTTCTCTTTTAACCGCGAATCATTTACTCTTAGCAATTTAGCCTGCGAAAAGATTACAACAGGATTAAAAAATTTTCTATCCCAAAAATTTATATATAAAAATGCGGCAATCAAAGGTACAAAAAATATAAAAAGATATAACGGACTTGCAAACCTCATATTAACTCCAGAAGTTTTTTCGTAAAGACATAATTATCTTCTATTCCCTTTTCATTTGGCGTAAAATCAGCATATCTTGCAAGGTTAAAAACTTTTAAATAGTTCTTAAACTCATTGACGTTTATTTCCGCAGGTAAAAACTCTTTGGTTTTTTCAAAAAATTCCGATGTAGTCATTTCCATAGCGTCAAATTTGTACTGCTTGGAAATATATGTTCTTAAAATCTCAGACATTTTGTAATAGAAATCTCTGGTGGTTAGATTTGTTCTGTTTTGATATAAATCATTTAAGCTGTTTAAAGCTAAAGTTCTTTCATCAAGAACAATAATTTTTGATTTTTTTCTTTCTTCTTTAATATCTTTTACGACATATATCGCCAACATTACAATAAAAAACAACACAACAACAATCAAAACAGTAAATCCGACTTTTATCTTTAATTCTTTTAAACTTTTTATATCCTTTATATCCGCACTTTTAGGATCCGCTATAAGGCTTTGTATATCTATACTTTTTTCAGGAGTAAAAAATAAATTATTTGTTCCATCGGGATTTATATAAAACACTGTTAAAGGTTTTATTGTTAAATGTCCGGTTTTATATGCGGAAATTTCAAATTTTAGCTCATAGCTGCTATTATCAGAAGGCAAGCGTTTTATATTAGCGCTTAAAATTTCAAAATCGTCTAATTTAAAATTCTGGACTGCAGATATTTGAGTATTTTCTGAGAAGTCTGCTTTCACAACAAGTTCAATTATATCGCCGACATAGGCTTTATCTTTGCTTAACGATACCGTTACAGCTTCTTGCGCATACAAGAACATGCAGCAATTTATGACTACTGATCCACAAAAGATAAAAAATTTAACTTTGGACATTTATCTTAAACCTGCTCTCATTTCTCTTTCTTTGAAAAATCTTATGATAGGTTTTACATAAGAGCTTTTAGTATTTAAATTAATCACACCCACTTCCGCTTTTTTAAATATTTTATCCGTCTTGTTTTTAAAATCTAGAGCCTTCAGTTTAAATGATTCCGCTAAAGCTGAAGAATCCGCCAGTATCGTTTCATTTGTTTCCGGGTCTTTTATTTCAATCAGCCCTATATTTGGAACGTCGGCTTCTCTTTCATCTTCTATTCTTATACAAATCAAGTCATGCCTTTTTGCCGTTATAGCCAAATCCCTTTCATAACCCTCGTCTTGAAAGTCTGAAATCAAAAAAACAATGGCTTTTCTAGTCCATATTTCATTTATAGCCCTTAATGCTGTTGAAATTGAAGTTTTAACGCCTTTAGGGTTTGGACATAATATTTCGTTTATAATTCTTAAAATATTGTTTTTCCCTTTGCGAGGTTTAATGATCTTCTCTATCTTATCAGTAAAAGAAAGCATTCCTATTCTGTCATTATTTTTTAAAGAAGAAAACGCAAGAAGAGCGGACACTTCGGCGGCGCCTTCAGATTTTAACTTATCAGAACTGCTAAAATTCTGAGAAGCAGAAACGTCTATAAGAAAAATTACCGTTAATTCTCTTTCTTCGGCAAACAGTTTTATAAAAGGTTTTCCGTGCCTTGCGGTAACATTTCGGTCAATGCTTCTAAAATCATCACCGATTTGGTATTCCCTAACTTCGGCAAATTCTATTCCCTGCCCTTTAAAAACGCTCTGATATTGTCCGGCAAAAATTTCATTGACAAGTTTGTTTGATCTTATCTCAAGTTGCCGTATTTGTTTTTTTAATATATCTTTGTCCAACATATGCATGGTATCCTATAAATCAATTAAAAAACGCTGGACGATTGGTATAAGTTTCCACATTTTTACGGAACTTCAACGCCGCCAAAAATTTTGTCTATTATATCGTCAGAAGATACTGAGTCAGCTTCAGCTTCGTAAGTTACGAGTATCCTGTGCCTTAAAACATCATGCCCTATTGTTTTTATATCTTCAGGTATGACATATCCTCTGCCTTGCAAAAAAGCGTAAGCCTTAGCCGCAAGGGTCAAATTTATTGTAGCTCTTGGCGAAGCTCCGTAAAAAATCATATTTTTTAAATCTTTTAGCCCATACTCATCCGGATTTCTTGAAGCAAAAACTATATCCACTATATAATTCTTAACTTTATCGTCAACATAAATCTGTTCTGTTAAATCTTTTGCTCTTTCAACGTCTTCCAAAGTTATAACGAAATTTATTTTAGGCGCCGTATGCGTCATTCTTTCCAATATAATCTTCTCGTCAGATTTGCTTGGATAAGAGACTTTAAGCTTAAACATAAATCTGTCAACCTGAGCTTCTGGAAGAGGATATGTCCCTTCCTGCTCTATTGGATTTTGTGTAGCCATAACCAAAAAAGGGTTTGGAAGCTCGTATGTCGCATCGCCGATTGTAACTTGTTTTTCCTGCATAGCTTCAAGCAAAGCGCTTTGAACTTTAGCAGGCGCGCGGTTAATTTCGTCAGCTAACACTATATTTGTAAAAACAGGACCTTTTTTTACGACAAAACTGCCGTTTTGAGGATTGTAAATTAACGTACCGACAACATCAGCTGGAAGTAAATCCGGCGTGAATTGTATTCTTTTATATTCGGCTTTTATGGTTGACGCTAAACTTTTCACGGCAAGAGTTTTTGCCAGACCCGGAAGCCCTTCAAGAAGAATATGACCATCTGAGAGAAGACCTATTATCATTCTTTCAAGCACATATTTTTGCCCCACAAGAACGACTGAAATTTCCTTTAAAAGTTTTGAGACAAAAACGCTTTCTTGCATGATTTGTTTGTTAAGATAATGTATGTCAACGGGCATTTTAAAAACCTCCGCACCAAAAATAACAGAATGGATTATTACTGCTAGATAAAAAACAGACAACTTGAGGTAAATCAAGTTGTCTATAATTATAGTAATCTTAAAACCGCATTTCAATCTCTTTAAGCCGGCTAGAACATTTTATAATTCCGCTTTTCCTTCATTATCACCCTGTTCGCTCTGATTGGTGGGCACTGAGGTCGGCGTTGGCGTAGGCGTTGCGGCGGCAAATGTTGCTGCAATAATCTGGGTTTCTTCAATTTCAGCGGCTGAACTATCCACCGCGCTAGGTGACACAGTAGTATGAAGTGGAGGTAGAGTATTGGTAATTACCGCCGTAGGTGTTGCGGCAGGAGTTGTAATGATCGGAGTAGGCTCAATTCTTGAGTCTTGTTGGTCGCTTGTCAATTCCGCTGTAGGTTCGCATCCATCTGCCCGCGATACTAACACCATTCCTACTGCAAACGAAACAACAAAGATCAATGCTACTGTTCCTGATTTCCTTTGTACCATAGCTTAAACCCTCCTTTTTTAATAAGCTCCCTATTTTGCAATCATCTTACAAGGAAGCATAAAAGCATTGTAAGAAACCATTTGCAAAAAATCAAGTATATACCGCAGATAATATATAATTCTTCTCTTTCTTCATCATCACAATAGAGCTGAAAAATTTAATTATTCCACCTTTAAATACCTTGAGCTTATCGGTTAGGTAAAAAATGATAGGCTTTATGAGTAAGAAGATG
>JAISDY010000116.1 GCA_031264425.1 Endomicrobium sp.
TAATAAACTCTTTAAGGGATTCTTTTCAAGGAATAAATAAAAATGGTAAAATTTATATTATTCCGCAGTTTCCCGTAATGCTTTTTAATAAACTTAATTCTCTAAAAAAACTAAAAATAAATAAGTTTATAATAGACCTTTCTTTTATTAAACCTAATAAAATTTATTTAGACTCTATTCTTAATGCATATAAAAAACAATATCCTCTTCAAAATGACGTTGAGTTCAACTTTAAGAGAGGACTTAAATAAAAATCCAAAAAAATACCCGAGAAGATAAAATTTTATCTTCTCGGGTATGCTATAGTAGTTTTTTTAAATCCACTTTTATTTAGCGCAGTAGTTATTGAATATACGCATCTTCCATTCCGGCTGGGAAAAGCATTCTTCTAGGAACTCCAAATTCAGGATCTAAAGTATCAGCCCAATCGGCTTCTTCTTGATTTGCATCATTATCTTCCTGCTCTGCATCATCATCGCCAATAATCCAAAAATTGTTGTCACCGTCGGTCCAAACGTTATGCGATATTAGGGCTCCCATCCCATGGATTTGCGCCACATTGAGCCGCTAAAAAAAGCATAACCATTAATACTAACTTCTTCATAAAATGTCTTTCTCCTCTTTTTTAAATTTATACATAAATTCTTCTCTATTATTTTTTCATATTTCTATTTAACAATGCAAGAAAAAATGAAGATTTTACAAAATTTTTTATTTCCGTTTCTTGTAAATTTCATACAAAATTACCGAGCAAGCGCATGAAGCGTTAAGTGAAGATATGGTGTTTTTTTGAGGTATTGATATTAAAAAATCACAGTGTTTTCTGGTTAAACTATGAAGTCCAAAACCTTCACTTCCTATAATTAGGGCTAATGGAAAAGGCAAATCCGCATGTTCTAAACTTTGTCCGCCATTTTCCGCACCGGCTATCCAAAAGTTATTTTCTTTTAATAAATCTACTGCCTGATTTATATTTGTAACTTTTGATATTGAAATATGCTCTACAGCTCCGGCAGATGCTTTTGAAACGGTTTCATTTACGCCTGCGGCTCTCCACTTGGGTATTATCACGCCGTCAGCCCCAAAAGCCACGCAATTTCTTATTATTGCGCCCAAATTATGAGGATCTTCTATACCGTCTAATATTACAAGCAGCGCTTTTGGCGATGCTTTTGATTGTTTTATTAAATCTTCAAGCTCTACGTACTCTGTTGGCGAGACTTCCACAGCAATACCTTGCGATTGCTCTGAAAACCTGTCAAATTTTTCAGGAGGAACCGTATGCACGGCAACACCTTTTTGTTTTGCAAGATTAATGATTTCTGTAATTATAGAACCTCTTGCGGTCTGCGAAACCATCAATTTGTTTACAGTACGTTTACCCGCTTTAAGAAGCTCTAAAACCGAATTGCGTCCATATATAATATTTTCAAGCGACACTTCTTTTCTATTGTTTCTATTTTTATACATTCGGCACCTTTTAAAATTTTAAGATTCCCGCGACAGAGTAGCGGAAATTTTTATATAAAAAACTATTCAAGAGTTCTATTTTTATTTGCCAGCTTAGAAATCGCTTTGTCAATATTAGACGCATTTATTTCGTCAAAAAATTCAACTGCAAGTTTTTTTACTTAATTTATTTTAATATCATCTTCTTCCGCAAATTTTGACAAAACAAAATCAGACATGTCTATGAATTTTGGCAATGGACCTATGCCGAATTTTATTCTCGGGAATTTATCCGTATGAAGCCGTTCTATGATGGATTTTATACCATTGTGTCCGCCTGCAGAACCGGACATTCTAATTTTATATCCGCCAAGAGGTATGGAAAAATCATCGTAACAAATAACTATCTCTTCCGTACTGATTTTATAATATTTTGCAAAAGACGATACGGCGTCTCCTGAAAGATTCATAAAAGTAGTAGGCTTCAAAAGCCATACTTTTCCTATGGAAGGAACCTCATAAAAAGAAATATCCGCCATATTGTCCCAATTTTTAAACTCTAGACCTTTAGCCAAAGCTATTGAGTCCAGAACCATAAAACCGAGATTATGACGGGTATTTTTATATTTATGACCGGGATTGCCAAGTCCGACAAAAAGCTTAACCTGTTTAGACACTGACAACTCCATAATCTATTTTATTATTTCTTTGCCGCTGGAGAAGGAACTGCCGCTCCTTCTTCGCCTTCTTTATCCTTCTTGCCTTTGCTTATAACCTCTGGCTGAGCAGTCTCCGTTCCCACTGCTGCTTCTGCAGGTTTTTCTTCCTCAACTTTTGCAGCTATAACATTAATAATCAATGTTGAAGGATCCTGTACATAATCAATACCTTCAAGTTTAGACAAGTCGGCTATGCTTATTCCCTGACCTATGCCAAGCGCGCTTACATCTACGCTAATCTTTTGAGGAATATTTTTAGGCAATGCTTTAACTTTAACTTCTCTAACGATAAATTCCATCGTTCCGCCAAAATTCTTAACGCCGTCCGCAACGCCGTCAATGTGTATAGGAACCAAAACTTCAACTTTATCTTCAAGAGAAATTGAGCGAAAATCTATGTGAATAGGAGCCTGAGTCAAAATGTCTCTTTGAATTTCTTTCACAATAGCCGGCTTCTTGCCGTCTTTAAAGTTTAAATCTATAATTACATTTGCTCCATTTGCCTCTATTACTGAAGCAAAAGCTTTCGCATTAACAGATATAGATTCATGTTTAACATTTTTTCCATAAAATACAGCCGGAATTTTTCCTTCTTTTTTCAAAGAAGAAATTTCTCCCTTAGTACCGGATGCTCTTAATTCAACATCTAAAATTACTTCATTCATTACAATCCTCCATTGTTATTACAACAGCAGTTTATTTTTATAGGAACAATGCGCTTATTGACTCATCATTTGAAATTCTCTTAATAGCTTCTGCCAATATTGGCGCAACACTCAACACAACAATCTTGTCATTTGGTCCCTCTTTTGACAGGGAAATAGTGTCAGTTATCACAAGCTCTTCCAAAGCCGAGTTTTGAACTCTCTGCTTTGCTTCTCCAGAAAGAACTCCATGAGATGCTGCAGCAAGAATTTTTGCAGCGCCTTTTTCTTTTATGACATCCGCAACTTTTGTCAACGTACCTGCGGTATCAACTAAATCATCCAGTATTATACAAGTTTTACCTTTTACTTCTCCTATAATGTTCATTATAGAAGCCTCATTAGGGCGAGGTCTTCTCTTATCAACTATCACCAAGTCCGCATGGATAAGCTTTGCAAAAGACCTTGCTCTCTCCACGCCGCCGGCGTCAGGAGAAACCACAGCCACGTCTTTTAAATTTTTATCTTGAAAATATTTTGACAAAATAGGCTTGGCATAAAGGTGATCTACAGGGATATCAAAAAAACCCTGAATCTGTCCAGCGTGCAAATCCATGGTTAAAAGCCTTGTAACACCCGACGTTGCCAAAAGATTTGCAACAAGTCTTGCCGTAATCGGTACCCTAGGCTCGGCTTTTCTATCTTGTCTTGCATAGCCGTAATAAGGAACAACAGCAGTTATTCTTCTTGCTGACGCTCTCTTCAAAGCGTCCGCTATAATTAAAAGCTCCATTAAGTTTTCATTAACTGAAGGGCATGTTGGCTGAATTATGAAACAATCTGCTCCTCTGACATTGTCAACTATTTTTACCTGAATTTCTCCATCGCTAAAATGTCCCACTCTTGCTTCGCTCAACTCAACGCCAAGTTTTTGAGTAATTTGTTTTGCAAGCTCTATATTGGCGTTACCTGAAATAATCTTAAGTTTCATAATGCCCCTTTAGCCCTCCTTTAAACAAAAACGACATTTATTTCAAAATAATTCTTTATTTTATTATTCTACGCTTTAATTCTTGTCTTGCTCGTGCTATTGCAAGTTTACCCGCCGGGACATCGCGGGTTACAGTGGATCCTGCGGCTATTAAAGTATTACTGCCAACTTTAACAGGGGCAATAAAATTAACATTAGAGCCTACGAATGAATTTGAACCAATAACCGTTTTATGCTTGTTTATCCCGTCATAATTGCATGTAATCGTCCCAGCGCCTATATTTACATCTTCCCCAACTTCAGCGTCGCCTATATATGAAAGATGATTAACTTTAGAATTCTTTGCTATTACAGCTTTTTTCGTTTCCGAGAAATTTCCTACTTTTACGTTGTCTTTTAAAACTGATCCCGGTCTTATATGCGAGAAGGGACCGATTTTAACATTCTTGCCAATGACGGCTCCATTTATGTAAGAATAAGAAATTATGCTCCCATCGTCTATTCTAGCGTCAGTTATATAGATTGAACCTTTCAAAACGCAGCCTTTGCCCACAACAACGTTTGTGTCAATAAAAACGTCCGGATATATAACGGTGTCCCGCCCTATTTTTGCATCGTAGGAGACATATACTTTGTTTGCGTCTATAATGCTTACGCCGCTTTCAAAAAGCCTTTTTACTTTTCTATCCTTTAATAGAGCTTCCGCTCGCGAAAGGTCTAATCTGTTATTTATACCCTTCACTTCATTTTCATCTTTTGTAACAGTTAGAGACGCTCTTTTGCCCATACTTTTAAGTATTGCAACCGTATCGGTTATATAGTATTCTTTTTTAGCATTATTAGGCTTAACTTTTGAAAGAGCCTTCCATAAATTCTTATCAAAACAATATATGCCTGAATTTATTAGATTTATCCGTTTTTCAGAAATATTTGCATCTTTTTCTTCAACTATTCTTTCCAAAAAACCATCTTTTTTTACTATTCTGCCATAACCAAACGGATTTGCAACTTCAGCAGCTAAAACGGTAACAGAAGAAGCGGTTTTGTCATTATTTTTTATCAAGGCTGACAATGTTTTAGCACCGGTAAGAGGAACATCGCCGCTTAAAACCAAAATATTTCCGCTGTAGTTCTTTAAAACTTTCTCCGCCTGCATAACCGCATGCGCGGAACCGAGTTGCTCTTTTTGATAAACAATCTTTAAATTCTTTACGTTTATTTCTGATAAATATTCTCCAACTTTCTCCGCACCATACCCCAAAACTACAACAATATTATCAGGCTTTAAAGGGGAAACGGAGTCTATAACCCACTTTATCAATGGTTTGCCTGAAAGATTGTGCATAACTTTCGGCAAAGAAGACCTCATTCTTGTTCCTACGCCTGCGGCAAGTATAACTACTGAAAAATTTTTCATAATAAATCCAAAAAATTCCCTTTATATAATTGCTCTAAAGGGAATATTCATACGCTGCTGTTAAGTTAAATTATACAAAATTATTGGCAAAACCCAAAATGCGAAGCGGCTAAACGAAAATTTTTAAATCAAATCGTCATCGCCAAGAGGCGCCAAAGCTTCTCCCGAAGATGGAAAAAGCATGTTTTCAAGGTCAATAAACCTAATAAACCATCTAAATCCATTAAACTCATTATCTTCCTGCCGCATAAACTCACCTACCGCCTCATTAGGATTTTCCCAAATTCTG
>JAISDY010000133.1 GCA_031264425.1 Endomicrobium sp.
TTTGCTCCGAAAGGAATTGTAGAAAATGACAACATTAAAGTTTACAGAATTAAATTTATCCAACGAGATACTTAAAGCCGTTTCAGATTTGGGTTTTGAAGAAGCCACCCCCATTCAGAGCCTTGCCATTCCTAAAGTAATGGCGGGACTAGACATAATAGGGCAGGCACAGACAGGCACTGGAAAAACAGCGGCTTTTGGTATCCCTGTGTTGGAAAAAATTGACATAAAAAATAAAAATGTCCAAGCAATAATACTATGTCCAACCAGAGAGCTTGCAATACAAGTCTCAGAAGAATTGAAACTTTTCTCAAAATACAAAAAAGGCATTAACATAGTGCCTGTTTACGGCGGGCAGCCTATACAAAGACAAATAGCGACTCTTTCTAAAGGATCGCAAATTGTTATAGGAACGCCCGGAAGAGTTATAGACCATTTGGAACGTAAAACTCTAAAACTTGCGTCAGCGTTTATAGCTGTTTTGGACGAAGCAGATGAAATGCTTGATATGGGATTTAGAGACGACATTGAATTGATATTAAAAAGTATGCCTCAAGAAAGACAGACTGTCTTTTTCTCGGCTACTATGCCTCAAGAATTTATATTTTTGACAAAAAAATATCAGAAAAACCCTGAGACAATAAAAGTTGTAAGCGAAAAATTGACTGTTCCTTTAATTGAACAATATTATTTTGATTTAAGAGAACACCAAAAACTTGAGGCTCTTACAAGATGTCTGGACATGTATAATCCAAAACTTTCTATCGTTTTCTGCAACACAAAAAGGAAAGTTGACGAAGTTACTTCTTCTCTGCAGGCAAGAGGGTATTCCGCAGACGCGCTCCACGGAGACATGAACCAATCTCAAAGAGATAGAGTGATGGCTAAGTTTAGAAGCGGCTCTATAGAAATACTTACGGCTACGGATGTTGCCGCAAGGGGAATAGATGTTGACGATGTTGACATGGTGTTTAATTTTGACGTACCTAAAGACGATGAGGACTATGTCCATAGAACAGGAAGAACAGGGAGAGCCGGTAGAACAGGAAAAGCTTACAGCTTTGTTTCTGGGAAAGATATTTACAAATTGAGGGATATTCAAAAATATACAAAAGCAACTATTAAGAGGACAAAAGTTCCTTCGCTTACCGACGTTGAGAATACCAAAACGGCAATTATGCTTGATAAAGTAAAAGAGGTTTTGAAAGAAAAAGATTTGGAAAAATATTCACAAATGATAGAATCTTTAATCTCTGATGAGACAACTTCTTTAGGTGTAGCGGCGGCACTTTTGAAAATGACGTTTGTTTCTGAAAAGAAAGCTCAAGAACAACAGGCGGATATATTTGCAAACGCAGCCGATCGCTACACAGACACAGGGGCAAGAGAACGCGGGATGGTAAGGCTCTTTATAAATATAGGGAAAAAAGACAATGTGCGGGCTGGAGATTTTGTCGGCGCCATAGCAGGCGAAACAGGGATTAGCGGAAATATGGTAGGCAACATTAAGATTTTGGAATCTTTCTCTTTTGTTGAAGTGCCAAGCGAGCATGCCGATGCAGTAATTAACGCTTTGCATTTAAGTAATATAAAAGGTAAAAGAGTTTCTGTAGAGCGTGCAAAAGCAAGAAACTCTTCTGATTTTGAAAATAATAGACATCCTAGCTACAGAAAGCGCACTACGTTTAGAAAATAAGCATTCTCTTTTCTTGCATGGCGTAAGACAGTCTTAGCAATTTTTTGTAAGATAATGAAATAGGGGACAAAAATGCCGATATTTGAATTTACTTGTGCCGAGTGCGGATAGAATTTTGAGACATTGGTTCTTGGTGGAGAAGCAATTGAATGTCCTAAATGTGGCAATAAAAATGTAATAAAACAGTTTTCAAACTTTGCGGCAATGTCATCTTCAGCAAGCTGTTCTTGTGAGGATTCATGCCCAACAGCTACTAAACACAAGCATAAATGCTGCGGAGGCTGCCGCCATTAAGTTAGATAACTGTTTCTAATATGGAAAAACCAACTTTAATGGAGGGGAAGTATGCATAAATCTACCTTGCAGCTTTTGTTGACTTTTTCTTTGGGTCTTATTTTTGGACTGTTAATGGAGTTTTCAGTGCCTCTTTTCCTATCTTTAATACTAACCTTGATTTCTGTATTTATTTATACAATGCGCGATGCAGGAGGGCTTAAGCATAATCAAGATAAATATTTTGTTGTTATGTCCGCTTTGCTATATTTTGTGGCTTTGACTATTTCGTTATGTTCGGCTATGGCAATAGTTTTACTTGCGGGATATGAAATTTCTAAAAGAAAAAATCTTAAAACTTTATCCTTAAGATTACTCCCTCATATAATTATTACAGTAGTCTCAATATTTTTGTTTATATGAATTATCTGAAAAATGACACTATTACAGCTTTATCAACCGCAGCCGGTAAATCTGCAATTGCAGTTATCCGTTTGTCTGGTGAAAATGCTTTTGAAATTATAAATAAGGTATTTCAAACTAACTCCTCAACTGATAAACAGGTAAGATACGGCTATATTATTGACGGATCCGAAAAAATTGACGAAGTTATTTGTACTTTTTTTAAAGCTCCTCACACTTATACTGGCGAAGATTTGGTAGAAATTTCCGTACATGGTAATCCTATAATAATAGACAAAGTTTTAAATCTTTTATATAAAGACGGTGCGCGTCCTGCGGAAGGAGGGGAATTTACTTACAGAGCCTTTTTAAACGGCAAAAAAGACCTTGCAGAAGCTGAAGCAGTCTGCAATTTGATAACAAGCAAGACTGCAGCTTCAGCCAAAGCTGCGTTAAATAATATGTCTGGAGTCTTTTCTTCAAAAGTTAAAACCATCAAAGATAATATTACAAATTTGATAACTTTTATGGAAGTAAATTTAGATCACCCTGAAGAAGATATTATGTTTCTGTCCCGAGCAGAAAAACTCGCAAGGCTTGATTCTCACATACAAGCTGTTGGAAATCTTTTAAGCTCTTATAAAACAAGTAAAATTTTACAAAACGGAGTAAAAGTTGCAATTATAGGAAAACCTAACGCAGGGAAATCTTCACTCTTGAACGCAATCCTCGGTAGAAACAGGGCAATTGTTACAGACCTTGCAGGCACAACTACAGATACTATTGAAGAAACTATAGATTGCAAAGGGATACCTCTTACAATAATAGACACTGCGGGCATTAGAGGACATACAGACAACTCTATAGAACTTATAGGGCAAGAGCGCACTAAAGAAGCTATGCACAAAGCAGACATTTTGCTTTGGATTTTTGATTCTTCCTCCAAATTAGACAAAAATGACATAAAAATAGACGGTTTCTTAAAGAAAGCAGAAATACATATACCAATACTTGCTGTCTTAAATAAATCTGACTTGCCTGTTGGTTTATCTTTAACAGAAGAAGCTAATTGGGATTTTTTTTCAGATACTATAAAAATTTCAGCAAAAACTGAAAAGGGGATTTCTAATTTATTAGATAAAATTGCAGAAATAGCCGGGGCAACTGAAACACAAAACGATTATTTAATGATAAATTCCCGCCACTATACGCTATTAAAAAATGCCTTGGACGCTTTGACAAAAACAAGAGAGGTTTTAAAAACTGGAAACGCTGACGAAATTGCCTGTTTTGAAGCTACAAGTGCCCAAGACTCTCTCAATGAAATTTTGGGAGTAAATGTCAAACAAGATATTTTAGACATAATTTTCTCAAACTTTTGCATAGGGAAATGATTGGATGTCTTCCTTAAAAATATCCTTTTAAAAAATTACATAAATTTCAAGAAATCTTGTATAGTGAGTTATAATTTTAAAAACATAAATTGTTTAGTTCGTACAAGTTATTGGAGGAATTTATGAAAAAGTTTATTTGTGTGTTGAGTTTGTGTTTGTTACTAGGAGCTAAAGTATCTCATGCAAGTGGGAGAGGCGGCGGTAGGCAGGGGATGGGTGCTTTTGTCGTTGGAATAGTCGCTACGCATATACTTCATGGACAAACAATTTTTAATATAATAGAGTCTCTACTCAGGGAAGCAAGAACAACACATATATTGGATCCTCAGGGGAATGGCGTAAGTAGAGTAGAGGGTGATGATGATATGTTTATGATCACTTACTCTGAACAGGGAGATTATACAGTTTATATACAAAGAGACGGGCATATTGAAGGACCTCTGCCTAGATA
>JAISDY010000103.1 GCA_031264425.1 Endomicrobium sp.
AAGTATTTCTTTTTATTTTTCCTAGTAATATAAAAGTAAAAGCATATGTTGCAAAACAGTATTAAGAAAGAAACTCCATATACTCCTGTAAATTCCGCTACTTGTATAATTTCAGTAAAACCAAATTGCGAGTATCCTATTAGCATCCATCGGAAACCGGTAAAAAGATATGTTCGTATATATTCAAGCAAAACCCAAAGACAAGAACCAAAAATAACTGCAAAGAAATCCGATAGTTTATTCTTTTTTTGAAAAGAAATATATTTTTGTAACCCAAAACTCCAAATGCCCCAATAAAGTGCAAGATAGACCCAAAGAGAGCATGCGGCTATTATCGCCTGAGTATAAGAACCTGTGTTAAAATGCAACATCGGCACAAGCCAATAAAGTCCAATTGCGTTAAATACAAACCCAGACAAGAACCCGCACAGAAAAGAACTAATAGTATTTGTTCTCATTATTACAAAAACAAGTGGAACAAACGCTATCCACATTAGAAAAAACAAGTTAAACTTAGGGAAGGCACATACAGATAATAGCCCAGAAGCCAAACATAATATAGTATTCTTGCTATTTAAACCTATTTTCATACTCTAACAAAAGGAATTTCTTCCAGCAAATCTTTATGAAACATTTTAAGATACTCACTTTTTCTACTAAAATCTTTTATCCTTGAAATTTCCTCTCCTGTTACAAGTATATGCCTTTCTTTCATCCCTGCTTCTTCTATTACATCTATTCCGTTTATATCTTCTTTCAATTCATAATCTGCTATTAAAAATACTTTATCCTTTCTCTCTAACGATTTTAGATATTTTAACGCTTCTTTTCCTTGCGTAAAAAACTTTATTTTTATCTCTTTTTCGTACTCCTTCAGTTTCACTTTCCATACTTCATGCATTAACTCTTCATCATCTACTATTACTACCTCTTCTCCCTTCTTTATTTCTATCTTCTCTACAAACCATCTTGGTTTCTCAGCTTTAGGGAATGTTAGTATAATCTCTGTACCAACATTTTCTTTAGACTCTATCCTTATTTGTCCTTTAATCGCTTTTAACACACTTTTCACTTGCTCCATTCCTAATCCATGACCACTCTTTTTACTTGTTCCTACTTTTTCTCCTTTCATCAACTTCTCTGCCATCTCTTTGGGCATTCCTTTCCCATTATCTTTTACTCTTATTTCTACTTCTTCTCCTTTTACTTCATAATTTATTTTTATATCTGCTTTCTCTCCCTCTACTGATTCTATACCATTGTTTACTAAGTTTAATACCATTCTGCTAAAATCAACAAAATTCCCTTTTATAAATACAAACTTTTCCTCTCTATTAAACCCCGCTTTTATTTCTATTTCCTTTTTTTGCTCTTTTATTTGTTTAATAATACGTTCTAAACTCCATTTTACTTCTATATAATTTATCTCTTCTTCATCTTTACCTCCTCTGTACTTCATTAACAATCTATCTGCTATGCTTTCTATTCTTCGTGTCGCTTCTTCAAATATTCTCTTTTCTTCTTCTTTTAAACTTTTATTTAAATCTAAATATCCTTATAATCCGACATTTTTACCAGCACTATTTGTTAAAGGAAGTTTATGTGACATATAAGTTCTAAATCCATTATACATTGAAGCTTTCTCTTCACCTCTATATACTTTGCATTTCTCAATAACTAGCTTATTTATATTATTATGTTTTTTTGCCTCTGTCTCTGGTAACAAATCAAAAATAGTTTTACCCAAAATCTCATTCGGAGAACTTAATCCTAAATCTTTTGCCTGAATATCATTACACCCCATATATACGTACCTATTATTCAACCAATATATATGCCCTGGCATTTTAGCTATTATGTTAGTTAAGAGTTCCTTTTGCGAACGTTCATCAATTAGAAGCTTTAGCAAAGCTCCTCTTGACAGACTCTCTTTTTTTGACATATTCGCAATCACGTTTATTAAATCTTCGTCATCAATGAAATAGCCATAATTACGTTTATTTTCATACTCAGATTTAAAATCAGCTAAATTTGCAAATTTTTGTGTTGAAAAATACGGAAATAGCAATCTTACAGATTCCCTCAAATATCCAAAGACAGACCATAATATTGTGGTTGATTCTGTAACATTTCCAACATGAATAACATATATATGTTTGTTTGGGTATAGATATGGAAGGGATAAAATCCATGCGTTTTCTTCAACAAGGTATGAAAATCCATTTTTTTCATTTGTTTTACGCTTAATTGCATATGCTTGGGTACTTTCTTTGTAAGCCTTATGAATAGATTTGTCTTCTTCTATAGCTTTCATCAAAAGGTCTCTACAAGACTCAAAGTGAGGATTTTTTAATTTACTTACGCACTCTTGCCAATTTACTTGCGTAAATCTCTCTAAATTTGGCTTGCATCGTTTAATCCACGAAACTTGCTCTTCTTCACCTTTAACCATAGCCTCTTCAAGTTCTTCTATTTGAGAATTTTCCTTTGGTTTTGGTAAATAATTGTACCGACTTAAGTATCCTGTACGTACTTCATAACCTTCACAAGTCGCTAAATCAAATTTTTTAGGAATCAAATCTATTGTAGATTGAATCCTCATTTTGTCATTTGGATTTTTTGTGTGCGATTCCCAAAATATAACAACAGAGTTTTTAATTGGCACCAAGGTAGGCAAATTACGAAAACTAGCAACTGTAGCTTCTATCATAATACAAATATCCTAAACTAGCATAATATTTTCTCTAAACAATTGAAATCTTCGTCTAATATTTATGCTCCACAGCACTTTTTATATTTTTTGCCACTACCACAAGGGCAAAGATCGTTTCTTCCTATATTATTTAAGTCCTGAGGTTTAACTTTTTTGTTATTAATCCTATTTTCAAGCTCTGGACTTACTGAAACAGACTCTTGATTTACATTATGCGTCTTTGCATTTATCTGAACTTTGAATACATATTCTATAGTATTTTCTCTTATTCTTCTCATCATAGATTCAAACAACGCAAAAGATTCCTTTTGGTATTCAATTTTTGGATCTTTCTGAGCGTAAGCTCTAAAACCTATACTGCGCCTCAACTGATCAAGTTCATACAAATGATCTTTCCATGAAGTATCTATCATTTGCAACAAAACCATTCTCTCTATGTGAGCAAACAATTCTGGCGTAAGCTCTTCTCTCCTCTTTTCATAACATTCAATGATTTTGCCGTAAATATCCTCTTGAAGAGCCTCTTTAGTCAACAAATTGATTTCATCTTTATTTTGTATTCCATATTTAATGCCAAATGTCCTAAACAACCATGCATCTATGCTTGTAAAATCCCATTCTTCGGCATATTTGCCAATACACCAAGAATTAAGATTTTCTTCAACGGATTCTCTCAGCATATCTTTTATCTGCTCAGAAATATCTTCGCCTTCTAATATCTCGTTTCTAAGTCTGTAAA
>JAISDY010000106.1 GCA_031264425.1 Endomicrobium sp.
AAAAAAACCGGGCATGACGTAAGGATAATACTGCCAAAATATCAATCTATTGACGGCAAAAAATATAATCTTCAAACTCTTCCTTACAAATTGCAAACTCAAGTTGGCAAAGATACGGAAAGTTTTAGATTAAAATATTGTCTTCTGCAAGAGAATATAAAAGTTTATTTTATTGAAAATATGCGTTTTTTCAATCGTAATGGAGTATATGGCGCAGACGGGCTTGACTACAGTGACAACAAAGAGCGTTTTATATTTTTTCAAAAAGCGGTATTGGAATCAGTTAAAGCTTTAATGTTCAGACCCGATATTATCCACTGCCATGATTGGCAACTTGGATTAATACCCGCATATCTAAGAACAAATCTAAAAAATGACGGTTTCTTCTGGAACACATCTTCGGTTTTTACCATACACAATATAGCTTATCAAGGGCAGTTTGACTCAAACACCGTAAAAATCGCAGGATTTTCTTGGGAAGACTTCACATCTGATAAACTAGAGTATTACAACACTGTCAACTTCATGAAATGCGGGATAAAACTCTCGGATGCAGTTTCAACCGTAAGCCCTACGTACGCCAAAGAAATAAAAGAATTCAACGGTATGGGAATGGAAAGCGTTTTAAACTCAAGGTATGACGATGTTTACGGTATTCTAAACGGCATAGATTACGATTATTGGAATCCGTCAACCGATAAAAATATAAAAGCAAACTATTCAAAAGATAATCTTCAAGGAAAAGCCATTTGCAAAGCAGACCTACAAAAATTATGCGGATTTGAAATAAAAAAAGATGTTTATTTGCTTGGCTGCGTGTCAAGACTAGACGAACAAAAAGGGTTTGACATAATAATTGACGCTTTTTACAAGCTAAATAACGCCGATATACAGTTTGTTGTTTTAGGCTCAGGGAACTCTGAAATAAAGCGCAAGCTACAAGAAGCCGTAAAAAAAATGCCAAATAAAGTCGCCGCTTTTTTTGATTATAACGAACCTTTGGCGCATAAGATCTATGCGGGTTGCGATGCTTATATGATGCCTTCAAAATTTGAGCCTTGCGGTTTAAGCCAAATGATAGCGCTGGCTTACGGAACAGCGCCTATTGTCAATCGCACAGGGGGACTTTCCGACACAATAACCTATTACAACCACTTCACAAAGCATGGGAACGGGTTTATGTTTAATATAACTTATGGCGAAAATTTTGTACAAACAATATTGAAATCCGAAAAAATATTTAAAGACAAGAAAAATTGGAATGTTTTAATACAAAATGCCTTTAAAAGCAACTTTTCATGGGATAAATCGTCTGTTGAGTACGAAAAAATGTATAATATAACGGTTTTGAATAAACAAAATGAAAATATTTTTATGCACAGCTAGAAACATATGGAGTATTTATGAAGAAGAGAAAAAAAATAGTAAGAATTATGTCAGAATCTCTGAAATTATCCACATTGGCATTTTTAGGCGTTTTTTTTGTTTTTATTGTAAATCATTATTATCAAATTAAAGATTATGCAGATACTCTGTCTGAAAAACTCAATATATTTGTATTTTTTGATAAAAATTCAAAAGATGACGAGAAAATATTAGAAAACTTAAATTTGGAAAGTTTAGTTTTTGTAAAAGAATATGTAAATGTCGCCGAAGCCTATAACAAAACAGTTGAAAAAAATCCGCTTTTAAGCAATATTTCTTTGCCTAACGATTCAACATCCCTGCAAGCTTACGCTGTTGTTAAACCGAAATCTATACCGGACAATGATTTTTTGATTAAAATAAAAAACACCTTTGAAGAAATTGCTGAAGTTGACGAAATAGTATTTGACGCATCGGATTTCCTTCATTATGCAAAGATTCAAAAACAGTTGTTGTCATATGAAAAAACATTTTTTATTATTGTTTCAGTCTTTTTTGTGCTTTTAGTTTTAAAATTTGTTTTGTTCTATATTGCCGGCTCAGACATGCTAAAAAAAGCGAAAAGATTCTTTTTATACATTTTATCAACGGGGTTGGGTTTTTTATTGTTTTGGACTGTATGCAAGTATATTAATTACAGTTTGCTAATACCAGAAACAGCAGTACTAATAATACCATTTACTTGCGCGCTTGGGATTATGTTTGACACAATAGACATTGAGTAATATTAAGATGAAAATATATAATTTTTTAAAGATTTTTATTACCACATCATTTATATTAAATATATCTGTTCATATAGGTTATGCTGAGACGTCAAAAATTAAACGACTTTCCGATATAAAACAATCAATCCGGGAAAAACAGATTGAAAAAGACAAGCTTGTTTTAAAGGAAAAAATCTGCCAAAAAGAGTTGAAAACCATTAATGAAATCATAGGAAAAACTGAAAAGGAATTAGAAAAAGTTTCAGAAGATATAAAATCAGCTTTAAAAAACCTTAATAAGTCGGCAAAGGACTATAGTTCTGCTTCTTTAAGAAAATCAAGCTGGAATAAGACTATTCTTAAAGAATTAAATCTTTTTCATAAAATGACATTTTTAAAGCCTTACACTAAAGACCCTATGGAATATAAATTAAGGCTAAAATCTTTGGAATATGGTAAGAGTAACTTTGAAAAAGAAAAAAAATCCGTTGAAAGTTTGGCTTACGATCTGCAAAAATGGGAAAAATCAAAGAAAAATCTTATAAGCCTAAAACAAAGGGAAAGTGAGTTCGTAACTCAAAATAAAAGTTTGTTAGAAGAAAAAAATAAAATTCTTAAAACG
>JAISDY010000138.1 GCA_031264425.1 Endomicrobium sp.
TTGCGTCAAACTGTATAAATTCTGGGACAACACTTTTTCCTGCTAAAATATTAACTATTCCTATATACTTTACTTTAATCACTGCCCTTATAAAAAAATAATTAAACCACGAGAGTTTGTAAATTATAGCCATAGGTATCCCCATCAAAGCGTTTTCCAAACACACTGTGCCTGAAGGAGAAATAGCAAAATCAACGGAAACTCTTTTTTCAAAACTTCCCGAACCGTCAAAACTTACATATTCAGGCAATTCAAAATCAATTTTATTTGAAATGCCAAACACTATAAATTTTGCGTTGATTTCCCTCTTTAGTATTTTTGCCGTTTCAAGCAATATGGGAATATGGCGCTTTATGGCGCTTTGGCGGCTTCCCGGAAACAAACCTATAATTGGAGGATTTGAAATATTAAAGCTATGCTTTTGAAAATCGGTTTTTTGAGGGATTTTATCTATCAACGGATTTCCTACAAAAATAACGTCAACATTGTTATCTTTATAAAGTTTTTCTTCAAATGGAAAGATAACGAGCATCTTTTTTACAACTTTAGCAAGTTTTTTTATCCTGCCACTGCGAGACGCCCAAACCTGAGGACTAATATAATAGAAAACAGGAATTCCCATTGACTTTGCAAGCCGTGCAACATGTATATGGAATCCGTAATAATCTACAAGAATAACTTTATCAGGACGATTCTCCAAAAAATGCTTTTTTATTTCTTTTAAAACTTTCCTCAAGTAAAAAGCTTGTTTAATCGGCAAAAAACCAAAAGCGTTTATATTAACTATATCTTCAATAAAACTATCCGAAACGGCTTTAAGATTATTGCCGCCGGTAGATGAAACAAAGCATGAAGGATTTATTTTTTTTATTTCTTTTATAAGATTTGAAGCGTGGACTTCTCCTGAAAGATCTCCAGCGGAAATGAAAATTCTATAATTTGGCATTTTATTATCCAAAGCGTCCGGTAATATAATCTTCCGTCTCTTTTTTTTTAGGAGAAACAAAAAGCTTATCGGTTTTATCAACTTCTATAAGTTTGCCCATGAGGAAAAACGCCGTTCTGTCGCTAACGCGGGAAGCTTGTTTAACGTTATTTGTAACAAGAACTATAGTATATTTTTCTTTAAGCTCTACCATTAACTCTTCAACCTTTGCGGTTGATATGGGGTCAAGACCCGAGCAAGGTTCGTCAAATAAAATAACTTCGGGATTTATTGCAAGCACCCTTGCGATACACAGCCTTTGTTGTTGTCCCCCCGACATCTTCATAGCCGAAGCGCCTAGCCTGTCTTTTACCTCATCCCAAAGGGAAGAATCCCTTAAAACGCTTTCAACCATATTCTCTAAATCAACTTTTTTTGTAACAAGACCCAACCGTTTTGGTGCATAAGTTATGTTGTCGTAAATACTCATAGGGAGAGGTATCGGCATGGCAAAAAGCATACCTACCCTTCTTCTTAAATTCTCCGCGTCTATGTCAAAAATATTATCGCCGTCAAGATAAACGCTGCCTTTTCTTGAATACGTAATGTCAAAATCATTCATTCTATTTAACGTTCTTAAAAAAGTAGTTTTACCGCTGTTGGCAGGTCCTATAACTCCCAAAATTTCGTTTTTAACAACATTAAGATTTAAAGATTCTAAAACGCATTTTTTATTATAGTAACAACTTAAGTTTTCTATCTTTATTTTATCTACCATTTTCTACGTTTCCTAAAATAAATTCTTGCAAAAATAGCAATGCAGCTCATAGTCAAAACCATCATTAACAAAACAAGAGCCGTACCGTATATAATATTTTTCGGCATGTTTGGAATTTGCGTTGAAATAATATAAAGGTGGTAAGGCAAAGCCATAACTTGATCAAATATTGAATGGGGAAGATGAGGCACGTAAAACGCCGCCGCAGTAAACAATATGGGAGCGGTTTCACCAGAAATTCTTGCAATACTTAAAATGGCTCCCGTTAAAATGCCGGGTATGGCGTTTGGGAGAACCACATGTCTTATAGTCTGCCATCTGCTTACGCCTAAGGACAAGCTCGCTTCTCTAAAAGAGTACGGCACGCTGCCTAACGAACTTCTAGCGGTAGTTATAATGACCGGAAGCTCCATTATTGACAAGGTTAAAGCGCCTGCTATTATAGAAACCCCTAGCTTTAAAAACATAACGAAAATGCCAAGCCCAAACAGCCCGTAAACAACAGACGGAACTCCGGCTAAATTAACGATTGCAAGCTTTATTATTCTGGTAAGCATATTGTCTTTTGCATACTCGTTTAAATATATAGCGGCGCATACGCCCACTGGAAGCGTAACCATAATAGCGCACGACACTATTGAAAGAGTGCCAAGTATTGCCGGTAAAATTCCGCCGCTGCGCATACCGCCTTTAGGCATTGACGATAAAAATTCCCAGCTTATAGCCGACGCTCCGTTTTTTATTATTATAAAAACCATTAAAATCACCGGAACTATTGCTAAAATAGCGGCAAGACAAAGCAGCGTGTATGAAAATTTTTGAGATAGTTTAGGATTAAGTTTAATCATGTGTTTTTATTTTTCCCGAGAAATAAATCTGCAATAAAATTTATAAGAAACGTTATTAAAAAAAGAACAAGCCCTATCGCAAATAAAGACTTGTAGTGCATGCCGCCTCTTACTGTCTCGCCCATTTCAGCAGCAATTGTGGCGGTCATTGTTCTTACAGGCTCAAAAATAGAATGAGGGATATGAGCCGCATTGCCTGTTATCATCATTACAGCCATTGTTTCGCCAATTACCCTGCCTATGCCAAGCATTACCGCCGCAATTATTCCCGGCATAGCCGCCTTTAGAATAATTCTTCTTAAGGTCTGCCACTTTGTGGCGCCCAGAGCTAATGCACCCTGTTTATACTGCCAAGGGACCGAACGTATAGCGTCTTCAGATATTGTAACTATAGTCGGTATAGCCATAAAGGCAAGCATTATTGAGCCTGAAAAAGCCGTAAGACCAGTAGGCAGATTAAAAATACTTTTTACCAGAGGAACTAACGTAATCATTCCAACAAAACCTATAACAACGCTTGGAATTGCCGCCATAAGTTCAACTAAAGATTTTAAAATATCGCGAATACCTTTTGGAGCAATTTCAGAAATAAACAAAGCTGTCATAACTCCTATAGGAACGGCAATGCCGCACGCTCCGATGGTTACAAAAACCGACCCCACTATTAATGGCAAAACTCCAAATGACGCCGGGTCTGCCGAGGGATACCAAAAATGCCCTCCAATAAATTTTAAAACTCCAAAATCTTTAAAAAAAGAAAGACCTTCCTTAAACAAAAAGGAGAAAATCAAAACAACAAATATAATAGACGCTATTCCGCATATAAAAATTATCTTTTCAAAGATAAAATCTAAAGTTTTTCTCATATCAACCTTTTATTGGAATTATTATAAATACAACTTGTAAACAATTTTTTCTCATTATCATCTTCTAAACTTTCAAGTCTTTTAATAGCCCTGTTACAATATGTTTTATCAATATCTATACCTATGTACTTTCTTCCTAATAATGCGGCTGCAACCAATGTGGTTCCACTACCGCAAAAAGGATCTAAAACAACATGATCTTCGCGTGTTGTAAGTTCTATCATGGATTGCATCAATTTTAACGGCTTTTGTGTAGGATGTAATCCTATGTCCGAACATTCAGACGATATATTTATAATGTTGTTTGGACTATTAGCATACTTCATAAACCCTATCTCATTATACGCTCCCACCTCATTATTTAACATATTGTCTGCAATTGTAGAACCAATTTTATACGGCTTTACAAACCATAAAACAGGTTCATAAGTTGGTCTCAAATTTCCAACTTTCCAGCCATGCCATTTATCTGCAGAAAAGTCATCTCCTCTTTTCTTATAGACAATACTAAGTCGTTGCGCGCGGTGAGCAGCCTTTTCTTTTGACCATGCTAACATATCTTTATACGTGAACCCGACATCTTCAAACGCACAAATACACCTATGAGCAAGTCTTCTGCCAGCGAAAACAATTGCAGATGCGCCTGGTTTTAGAACTCTGAGCCAATCTTTTGCCCAAGACAAACACCACATGTAATACTGCTCCGGTATCAATCTATCAGATTGAGACCAACCATTAAGAGGTTTCCCTCGTTTTTTAAAAACACACCCTGCTTTTAGTTGAGCTGGACTTGTACCCAAAAAAGCCGAGTTTGTATTACTATGCAAAACATCCCAGTCGTCTATACCTATACCATATGGAATATCACTTAATATTAAATGAATACTTTCAGATTCAATATTTTTCAAAATTTCTCTGCAATCACCAAAAATTACACTATTTAACTTCACAACATTATTTCCCATAAATTAACCCTTAAGTTCTTTTACATATTTCTCTATAGAATTAATTTTCTCTTTGATTTTTAGAGACTTTAACAACTCATTTATGGCTTTTTGTTTTGAGAAACCTTTAACTTCTTCAATTTTACTATGCCAATACCTTATTTCAGATATACTGCGACTGATTATTGACTTTTTGCAGTTACAAAAATAATTTAGAAAATCATCATAAGAGACATTTAATCTTGTACAGATAATATTATTTATAGCTTTATAAAAATTATTGTTTTTATCATTGATAACCACATTTCCAGAAATTTTACTACTCATATTCCAGAGGAATGACAAATTCAATTCAGGCGTCTCTCTTACATCTTTTTCTAACAAAAAACACAAATGTTCCCAACTGAAAAGACATGTATTTGAATCAAGAGCTTGTCCGTATATTTGGCTGCTATTTTTTGGATATTTAAAATATGGACAAACTAGTACAGCGTAATCATTCCCTATCTTCCAATCTGCTAGAGATTTAACTTTAAAATCCTTTTGGTTTCTCGCTGTTCTACTTAAACGAAATGCTTTTGCATCACCTACGAGGGAATATTCATGATATAAACTCCTACCCACAACATCAGCGCAATTTGCTCTTTCTGTGTTTACAGAAGCTCTAATTCCAAGTTCTTGTAAAGATTTTGCCAACAATATATCTGTAACTTTTGAATACAATTTCTCTTCTGTTGAGTCGTGTACTATATATTCTGGTATTGTGCCTATTTCTTTGAGTATTGTAATCAATTCTTTTCTACTTAATTTAAAAAGTTCCTCTTGAAGAGTTGAAGTCATTTTCAAAAAATCTCTACTTTCAATTGAAAATTTGGTTATTAATTTTTTCAGTTCAAGAAAATTCATAAAGTCTGCACTCTTTTTTCCTAATTTTTTATTGGAACAAAATCCGTTTCTAAAACAACTTTTTGCCCCTCGGCAGACAAGGCATAATCAATAAACATTTTTATTACGCCGCTAGGCTCCGCGTTGGTATATAAATATAACGGTCTTGAAATAGGATACAATCCTTTTAAAACATTTTCTGTATTAGGGTAAATATAGCTGCTTTTGCCGTCAACCGCTACAGATAAAGCTTTAACGTCGTCGTTTACAAATCCCATTCCCACATAGCCCAAAGCATTGGGATTTTGGATTATCTCATCGTATATTGTCTGCGAAGAAGACATCATCAAAGAATGAACGGAAAATTCGTCTTTGGCGTTTTTATCGTTATTCCTTAACACGCGCTCTTTAAAAAACATGTGCGTGCCCGAATTGCTTTCTCTTGAAAGAATTACTATTTTTAAATCTTTGCCGCCGACTTCTTTCCAATTTGTAATTTTCGCCATAAATATATCGCGAAGTTGTTCTATCGTCAATTTGTCAACGGGATTATTTTTATTCACCAAAACCGCAAGTCCGTCAAGACCTACTTTAAACTCAACCGGGTTTACATTATTTTTCTTTGCTAACAACTCTTCCTTATCTTCTATCTCACGGGAAGACATGGCTATATCGCAAGTCTTGTTAATTAAAGACGCAAAACCTGTTCCCGAGCCGCCGCCTGTGACGCTTACGTTATATGCGGGATGTTGTTCTACAAAATTCTCAGACCATGCCTGAATTAAGTTTACAATAGTGTCCGAACCTTTTATCTGTATGGAAGCCGCATATTTATCTCCGCCATTGGCATATTTCCCACAACTATAAAATAAACAACTAGCGGTCAGTGAGGCTAATATTAAATTTAATATTACTTTTTTCATTATTCCCACTCAATGGTAGCTGGAGGTTTGTTTGAAATATCGTAAACCACTCTGTTTGCGCCTTTAACCTCGTTTATAATTCGGGAAGATATGCATCCAAGCAGATCATATGGAAGTTTTACCCAATCAGTTGTCATAGCGTCGTCGGAATTTACAGCTCTTATAGCAATGACATACTCGTATGTTCTAGCGTCGCCCATAACGCCCACAGTTTTAACTGGAAGTATCACAGCAAAAGACTGCCAGATTTTTTCATAAAGTCCCGCTTTAATTATTTCTTGAGTTACTATGTCGTCGGCAGCTTTCAAAATGTTCAGCTTTTCTTCCGTTACTTCTCCTAACGCCCTCACGGCAAGACCCGGACCCGGAAAAGGCTGTCTGTTTATAATTTCTTCAGGAATTCCAAGTTCTCTTCCCAAAATTCTTACTTCATCTTTAAACAAAAATTTCAAAGGCTCAACTAACTTCATCTTCATTTTTTCAGGAAGTCCGCCAACATTATGATGGCTTTTAATAGGCGCTTTTGAGCCTTTTATAGAAACGCTTTCTATCACATCGGGATAAATAGTTCCCTGCAGAAGATAGTCTATCCCTTTTAGCTTCTTTGCCTCTTTGTCAAAAGTTTCTATGAAAGTATGTCCGATAATTTTTCTTTTCTCTTCGGGGTCAGTCACGCCTTTAAGCTTTGACAAAAATGTTTTCTTGGCGTCAACAATTATGAGATTTTTACCAAATGTCTTACCGAAAACTTTTTTAACTCTTTCCGTCTCGCCGAGTTTTTGAAGCCCGTGGTCAACATAAACGCAGACAAGCCGTTTGCCTATTGCTTTATGTAATATTACAGCCGCAACTGAAGAGTCCACGCCGCCAGACAACGCGCACAAGACTTTGCTATCGCCGACTTGTTGGCGGATCCTTTTCACTTCGTCAACTATGTAAGACTTCATTGTCCAGTCGCGTTTGGAACCGCAGATATTGAATATAAAGTTTTTTAGTATTTTTTTGCCATTTATGGAATGTTTTACTTCAGGATGAAACTGAACGCCGTATATATTTTTTGAAATGTTTTCTATGGCTGCATAAGGAGAGTTTTCAGATTTTGCCGTTGTCTTAAAACCTTTCGGCATTTTGGAGAGCCTATCGCCATGATTCATCCAAAGCGTTTCTTTTGACTTAAGACCTTTAAACAAAGAGCACCCGCATTTTACGTTTACGCTTGCGACTCCAAATTCTCTGCGTTTTGACGGAGTGACTTTTCCGCCAAGATGCTCGGCTATAAGCTGCATTCCATAGCATATCCCTAAAATAGGAACATTTAATTCCCAAACTTTAGAATCAGGCCAAGGAGCGTCTTTTGAATAAACGCTGTCATAACTTCCGGACAATATAACGCCTTTCAAATCCTTAATTCCTGAAAAAGAGTCAAGCGGCTTATTTCCGGGATATATTTCACAGTACACTTTTTCTTCTCTTATGCGTCTCGCAATCAACTGTGTGTACTGCGAGCCAAAATCCAAAATTAAAATCATTCTTCTTTTCCTATCCTCTTACTTTTGTTTGTACTTATCTTTCTTTACATGTCCTGCCATTTTTCTTACACGATGAGTAGCATCTATTTTTCTATCTGTATGCTCATTATGCTCATTAACTCTTTTTATTTCAGTTTTATCAAATCTATTAGAATCTATCGCTGGTAAAGACAGCATAACAAGCATTATTGCCCAACCAAATACTGGAATAAACCATAATAATTGAAACCAACCGCTTATATTAGCGTCGTGCAGTCTTCTGGTTGCTATCGCTAATGACGGTAAAAAGACGCACCAAAATACTAAAGAAGGAACAACTCCTACAGGGATAATATTTAAAATGATAAACAGAACAAAAAGAGTTAATACAAAATACCAAAACTGCTTAAGGCTAGCGCGACCACAAAAATCTGCATAATGAAACTTTACAACTTCCCAAAAGTATATCCTTATAAAATCAGACATTTATACCCCCTTATGTTAAATACATCTCCATACGGTAAGTAAAGTAAGAAGTCTGAAACATTGTATCAAATTTTTGCCGAAGTTATAGTCTTCTGAGCTTGATATTTACCTTTTCGGTCGGCGTAAGAAACTTCGCAGATTTCATTTACTCCTAAAAATAGCACTTGGGCTATACCTTCATTTGCATAGACTCTTACAGGAACTGACGTAGTGTTTGCTATTGAAAGGGTAACATAACCTTCCCATTCAGGTTCAAAAGGAGTAATATTTACAAATATCCCGCACCTTGCGTATGTGGACTTTCCAAATGCAATAGTCACTATATCCCTAGGTATTCTAAAATATTCTATGGTTTTCCCTAAAACAACTGAATTTGGAGGAATCTCTATATAATCATTAACAGTTACCGTGTCAAACAAACTATCTTGAGACTGTTTGGGATCCAGAACTCTCGCGCCTTTTTTCATTATCTTAAATTCATTGGAAAGACGCATATCGTATCCGTAAGAAGAAGTTCCGTATGAAATTTTACCGTCTCTAACTTGTCCCGGCTCAAACGGGTCTATCATTTTACTTTCAACAGCCATCTTCTTTATCCATTTGTCATTCTTAACCATTTGTATTTATCCTTTTTATTTAAGAACACTTAGAATATCCGCAGCCGTGGCAGACAACACAGCCTTCCGAAAAAGCCAACATTTCGCCACATTCCGGGCATTGCGGGCATGCGCCCATCAAATTAGCGTTGGAATCATGAACATATTGACTACCTTCGCTACTAGGAAAAATATCTATAGGTTGCTTTCCACCAAATAATTCAGGAGACATTTTTTCTCTGTTATACGCTTCAAGAGCTTTAGCAACGGCATCAGCGCACGATAATATTGCTCCTCCTTGCGCAAGCATCGGCGACGGACACCTTATGCCTTTAAGCTGTCTTATTATTTCATTTTGATTAACTCCGGAACGCAATGCCAAAGAAATTAAACGGCTTATAGCCTCAGCCTGCGAAGACGTACAACCGCCTGATTTGCCAAGTTGCGTGAATACTTCACACGCGCCTCTATCGTCTTCGTTTACCGTTACGTACATCTTACCGCAACCGGTATGCATAAGGAAAGTAAAACCCGTTGTCTTCATGGGTCGCATTCTCGGCTTGGCTTCTTTAGGTGATATTTGTTCTTCCTTTTTACTTGCAAGGTTTAAAACCTGCACGTCTCTACTGCCGTCGCGGTAAACAGTAACGCCATTACAACCCAATTTATATGAAAGCATGTAAACGTTCTCCACGTCTCCTCTTGATGCCGAATGAGGGAAATTTACCGTCTTAGACACGGCGTTATCAGTGTGTTTTTGGAAAGCCGCCTGCATTTTCACGTGGTCTTCCGGACTAATATCATGAGAAGTTACAAAAATTTTCCTTATATATTCGGGGATTTCAGAAAATCCTTGAACGCTTCCTTTTTCCGCTATTTTGTCCATAAGTTTCTGCGAATAAAAACCTTTTTCTTTCGCAAGTTTTTCAAATTGAGGGTTCACTTCGTACATTTCTTCATTGTCAAGACACTGGGCTCTTTTGTAAACAAGAGCAAAAATAGGTTCTATTCCACCCGAAGCCGAAGCTATTATCCCTATAGTCCCCGTCGGAGCAATTGTTGTAGTAGTGGCGTTTCTTATTTCTTTACCTTTTGCATATACGCTCTTTTTAAAATTAGGAAAGGCGCCTCTTTTTACGGCAAGCGCCTCTGAAGCCTCGTGAGATTTAGCCTGTACAAACCCCATGAGTTTTTCAGCTAAAGACAAGGATTCTTCTGAGCCGTACGCAATACCCAAAGACAAAAGCATATCCGCCCAACCCATAATGCCAAGACCTATCTTTCTATTTGATTGTGTGGTTTGGGCAATTTTATCTATAGGATAATTGTTCATATCAATAACGTTATCCAAAAAATGGACAGCCGTTCTTACGGTTTTCTCAAGCCTTTCCCAATCAACATCGCCGTCTTTAACAAAATGTCCGAGATTTATTGAACCTAAATTGCAAGATTCACACGGAAGAAGAGGCTGTTCGCCGCAAGGATTTGTGGATTCTATAGTTCCGATGTCGGGCGTGGGATTCTTTTCATTTATTCTGTCTATAAAAATTATGCCCGGCTCGCCGTTTTTCCAAGCTTGGTCAACTATTTTATTGAAAACTGTTTTTGCGTTGAGTTTTCCAGAAGGGGCGTTGGTGCGTGGGTTATATAAATTGTAATCTTCGTTTTTTTCCAAAGCGTCCATAAACTCTTTGGTTATTGCGACGGAAATATTGAAATTATTCAAACTGTCGTTTTTATCCTTAGAAACTATAAAATCTAAAATATCCGGATGATCTACTCTAAGCATGCCCATATTAGCGCCGCGTCTTGTGCCGCCCTGTTTAATTGCCTCAGTAGCGGCATTGAAAATATGCATAAAGGACACAGGACCTGAAGAAACTCCTGAAGTGGTGTTTACTTTATCTTTATTTGGACGAAGCCTTGAAAAAGAAAACCCTGTCCCTCCGCCCGACTTATGTATAAGAGCTGTATTTTTCAATGTATCAAAGATTGAATCCATAGAATCTTCTATAGGAAGGACAAAACAAGCGGAGAGCTGTTGTAAATGTCCGCCCGCATTCATTAACGTCGGAGAATTAGGCAAAAAGTCAAGCAAAGACATGACGTCGTAAAATTCTTTCGTTAAAGCGTCCATATCCGCTTTATCGTCATAATTTTTATCAGCCTGAGCAATATTTTGCGCAACCCTATAGAACAAATCTTCGGGATTTTCAATAATCTTTCCGTTTTCATCTTTTCTCAAATAGCGCTTTTCAAGAACAGTCAGGGCATTTTTTCCCAAACTAATCTTTTTATTTGAAAGAAAATCTTTCTTAAATTTTTGTG
>JAISDY010000019.1 GCA_031264425.1 Endomicrobium sp.
GAAAGGATTTATTTGAGCTGTTATATAAACAGGTAAAAGAGAAATTTTTGGGGTATAATTTTTATCAAGTTTCCTTGGGAAAAGATACTGTGCCCCTGCTCCAAATTTCAAAAAGTCCAAATTTGATATGTGGTATAAATACTCTGCAGAAACAGAATAACCGCTTCCTGATGTCCCGGTTTCTTGTGTATTTACATATTTAATCTTATTTTCAGAATCAAAGCCAATTTTTGCATTTATCTCTCCATTACTTGCTACAGCGCCAACCGAAACAAACACCATTAACAATAAACTCAATAAAGATTTCTTCATACAACCTCCTTAATTTACATATTTTTTACTTTCTAAAAGTATTCTATTGCATATTTTAAATAAATAGTAGTTACAGTTGTGATAAATATGTGAAATTATTATATAAAATATAAAGGTGAATTTTAATAACAGTATCATTATCATTTCCTAAATTGTCTTTAGGTTGTAAATGTAATATAATGTCTGAAATTATAAATTGGAGGATTGGCGATGTATAAAATTGTTTTAATCAGACACGGAGAGAGTGTTTGGAATAAAGAAAATAAATTTACAGGATGGACTGATGTTGAGTTATCTGAAAAAGGTGTTGAAGAAGCGTTGAAAGCCGGCAAACAGTTAAAAAAAGATGGATTTACTTTTGATTTGGCATACACCTCAGTTCTTAAAAGAGCTATAAAGACTCTTTGGAATGTACTTAATACTATGGATCAGGTATGGATTCCGGTTATTAAAAGCTGGAAGTTAAATGAAAGACATTATGGTGCCTTGCAGGGACTAAACAAAGCTGAAACAGCAACAAAATATGGCGAAGAGCAAGTAAAAATTTGGAGAAGAAGTTATGATACGCCTCCTATGCCTTTGGAAGAAAGTGACCCTAGGTATCCCGGCAAAGACATAAGGTACGCCGGTCTTACAAAAAAAGAACTCCCTTTGACGGAATGCTTAAAAGACACGGTAGAAAGAGTAGTGCCTTACTGGGAAAATGAAATAGTTCCTCAGATAAAGGCAGGCAAAAAGATTATTATAGCCGCTCATGGAAACAGTTTGAGAGCTTTAGTTAAATATCTTGATAACATAAGTGACAATGAAATAGTAAGTTTAAACATACCCACGGCTATGCCGCTTGTGTATGAGCTTGACGAGAATATAAAACCTATAAAGAGTTACTATTTGGGAGATCCTGATGCTGTTAAAAAAGCTATGGAATCAGTTGCAAATCAAGGCAAAGCAAAATAAATTTATATCAATCATATAAGATAACTAAGGGAGTGTAAATGATACGCAAGTTCAAAATTTATGTTAAGAATAACAAAATTTGGTTTATTATTGGCAGTATAGTAGTTGGTCTTTTGGGTACTACAATATATGGATTAAGCCAGATGGAGTCTTTCTACAGAGTTATGACTCTTGCTCAGTTGCCTATGCAGCTCCTGTTTGCGTTTGTATCTGCCGCTGCTTTTGTGTTTATGTATATGTCGTTTTTTCAAAGAGGCGGCTTCTCTCGTTTAAATAAGAAGAAAATAAAAGCAAAAGATATAAAAGTTTCGTTTAAAGACGTTATAGGTCTTGATAGCGCAAAGAAAGAAGCTTTAGAGGTGGTCCAGCTTATTAAAGATAGAACGCAGCTTCAAAAAATAGGCGGCAAAATTATAAAAGGTATTCTTCTTATGGGTCCTCCCGGATGCGGGAAAACTTTGCTTGCAAAAGCTATAGCCACAGAATGCAATATTCCTTTCATCTCAATGGCAGGCAGCGAATTTGTTGAGATGTTTGTTGGAGTAGGCGCAAGCAGAGTAAGAAGCCTATTTAAAAAAGCTAGAGAATACGCATATACGGACGGTGCCTGTATAGTTTTTATAGATGAAATAGAAGTTATAGGAAGAGGAAGAACCTTTTCTTTTATGGGCGCTGGAGAGGAAACCAACAGCACTCAAAACCAGCTGCTTGTAGAGATGGACGGACTTGATAGCAAAAAAAGTAACGTTATAGTTATCGCGGCTACAAACGCCGATGAAAATGTTTTAGATAAAGCTTTGCTTAGACCCGGACGTTTTGACAGAAAAATTTCTATAACTCTTCCGAACTTAAAAGAAAGAAAAAGTTTATTTGAGTTTTATTTAAAGAGCGTTAAAGTCTCTTCAGACGTAAAAATAGACAGATTGGCAAAAAAAGCCGTGTATAAGTCCCCTGCAGACATTGAAAACATGATAAAAGAAGCGGCTTTAATTGCTACAAGAAAAAAGAAAGAACAAATTGACATGAAAGATTTGTCTGAGGCTATGGATAGAATAGATTTGGGCATGGAGACAAATCTAGACATGACTCCTAGAGAACTTGAAATGACCGCTTATCACGAGGCTGGTCATGCTGTGGCAATATATTTAATGCATCCTACCGATGATGTGTTTAAAGTTACTGTAAAATCCCATCAGGGATCGCTTGGGCTTGTAGCCCATCTTCCTAAAGAAGAGTTGCATAGCGCAGACAGAGAAAAACTAACTGCCGATATTGTAGTTTCTTTGGCGGGCTATACGGCTGAGAAAATTAAATATAACACTTCCACAATTGGCGTTTCTGCAGATTTTAACCAAGCTATGCGAATAGCAAACGCTATGATTTGGAAAGTTGGCATGGGAGAAAACGGCTATGTTGGAGATTTTTCGGCTATACCAAAAGAAGAGATTTCTCAGAGCTTAAAAGAAAAATTGAACAATGAGACTTTGGCTATATTAAATGCGTGCAAGTCTAAAGCCGACAAATTTTTAAGAGACAATTGGGATGCTGTTGACGCTGTGGCGAAAAGGCTTGTCAAAGATAAAGAATTAGATTTTGATGAACTGGAAGAAACAATGGCATCAGTAGGAAAAAGAAAACCAGAAACGAGTGCCGCAGACGACGCAAATAATAAGGAATAGATTATAAGTTGTACAACAATAATATCGTGAAAAAAACTTTAGCAGTGCTTTTATTTGCGGTTATTTTATTAAATTCTTGCGGGGTGACCTACAAGAAGGAAAATCTTACTCAAGATTTAGAAAAGTTAGTAAAGAAAGAAGCGGGACAAGAATCAAAAGCATATATTATAGGCAGAACTTTGTATTTAGATATGCAAGTTAAGGGGCTTACCCCGCTTGCTGACCGCCAAGTGTTTGCTAATGCTTTGCGTAAGGTAAAGATAGCGGGTGAAGATATAACAAGAGTCGTTTTAAGCAGCGATTCTGATATTAAGTTTATGGTAGTTAATACTTATGACCCTGCATATACTGTTCTTATCAGATTAGTGCAAAATATAGATGATACAAAGAATCACTTTTATATGCGCATATCAAAGTCTGACTATGAATCAAGAGCCCTTGTGGAAGCATTTGGATATTCAATAGCAGGCATTATAAGAGATAAGCACGATATTTCTCAGGACGAGTTTGTCGGAAGGCTTATAGCGTCAAAGTTAAA
>JAISDY010000054.1 GCA_031264425.1 Endomicrobium sp.
CATAGAGCGGTAGAGGAAAGGACAGAAGATAAAAAAACATCAGCATATTTGTGGAAACAAAAGCAGTTGAATTAAAAAAATTATAAACAAGAAAAACAATTATAGCAAACAAGACAAACGAGTATGTCTTTTTATCTTTTCCAAAGTTCAGCCTTTTTATTACAAAAAAGAAAAAAACAAATAAAAGAGCCAAGAAGAGAACAAATCCTATAATCCCGGTTTCAGCTAGAACCTGTAGGAATATATTATAGCAATATAAGACGTCAACATTTTCAACCGTACCGTAAGAAAGAGAAACGGATTTATAATTATTAAACCCGACGCCAAGGAGAAAGTTGTCCGTTATCACGGATAAAGCCGTTTTCCAAATCGGCAATCTTTCTGAGAAAAAAGAACTTTTGAGAAGAAAATAAAAAGACAATATACCGCTCAAAGCAAAAACAGAAGAAAGAATTTTCTTTCTCTTATTACCTAAAATAAGCAAAGCCGCCGAAAATATAAAGCTCGCAATACATACGGCAAACAAAGATCTTGTCATAAGTATGGCAATGAAAAATATAAACGATATGCATATGTAAATTCTTTTTTTTTCGTTCCAAAAAGCAAAGGACAATGAAAGAGCTGACAGTAAAAAGCATGTCACGCAATTCATATATCCCGCTATGTCATTATTAGAAAACTCTTTTGATAAGGAAATAATAGAGACAAAAATATAAATCGTAAGCAAAAGACCTATTAGAACCGGAATAATCAACACTTTTTCTCTCTCTTCAGGCTTTAAAAAACCAATTAACAAATACATTCCGCTCCCGGAAAAAAGCAAAAACATTTCGTTTCTTACATTGTATTTGAAATCTGAAAAATAATAAGAGACTATACAAAACAAAACAAATAAGGAAATTGGAAGCAAATAATTTTTTAAACTAGCTTTAAAACTGTTAAAAGAAGATATAAGAGTCATGAAAACAATAAAAAAAGATACGATATTTAGGCTTAAAGAGGATGAAAAACGAGAAAAAATTGAAAATATAAAAATTATAGAAAACAGAACTGTAAGAAAATTAAAATTTTCCAAATAGGAAAACATTTTAGACTCCTAAAATTTTAGCTTCCCACGCAAAAAACATATCAAACAATTGAATTGGTTTAGGGATAAACACAACGGCAACAGACGCCAATGATAAAAAAGGTCCAAACGGAATATACATTTCTTTTGATTTCTTTTTAAATAAAATAAGAATAAGACCGACTATGCTTGCTAAAAACGAAGCAATAAAAATTGATAGTAAAACCCGGTCCGCACCAACAAAAGTTCCCACGCCTAGCATCAGTTTCACATCGCCTCCGCCCATAACTTCCTTTTTATAAAGAAATTCGCCTATCATGCCAATTAAAAATAAAATGCCGCCTCCGGCAAGAGCACCCAAAATGGAATTAAGCAACTTAAAAAAACAACTCTTGTCTAAAAAAATAGGATTAAAAAAGCTAAATAACAATCCAATACCAAATAAAAGAGGCGGAGCTATTGCAGGGATCAGTTTATGAAAATAATCCTCAACTGAAACTAAAATCAAAATACCTGTAAAAAAAGAGAACGTCAAAAACTGTGGCGAAAAAGAAAATTTATAGAAAAGAAAAGCTAAAGAAATAGCGCAAATAAACCTTATGTAAAAACTTTTATGAATTGCGTTTCCGATTTTAAAACCTATATAAAAAACAAACAAAATTTTAAGAAGAGCCATTGCTATAACTTACTCCAATCGCCGTGTGAACAATTTATCCAAATTTGACCCTTTGTTCTACCGTTAGAATCAGGCGTATCGTCAACTTTATACGCCCAACCGCCGGAATCTGTGTTTGTGTTGAGGTTAGCTATTGTTATTTGGTTTGATTTTTTATGATAAGGAATATAGACATATGGAATCTTTTCTATATATCCTTTTTCCACAAGCTCTTTAGAGATGTTGCTATCAGGATACCTTCCGTTATTATCGCTGTAATACACGGCAATAGCGTTTCTTAATGACAAGAGCCCTTCTTTAGTTGCAATTTTCTTAGATTGCTCCAACACACTAAGACATTTGTAAGCAGTGAGAAAAACAAGCAAACCTATAATTACAATTGCCGCAGCTATTTCAATTTTATTAATTCGCATATTCGCCTTTATCTATTTCTAATTCTTAATTCCAACTCAACGCATTTAGGCACAAAAGCTCTCACACTTCCGCCAAGCATAGCTATTTCTTTTACCATGCTTGAAGAAAGAAACGTATAAGATTGGTCTGGAGTAAGAAATATGGTTTCAATCTTTTTATTTAATTTTCTGTTCATTAAAGCCATTTGGAATTCGTATTCAAAATCGGAAAGAGCCCTCAATCCTCTTATTAACACAAAAGAATTTATCTTCTTAAGATAATCGGCTAAAAGTCCTGAAAAAGACAAAATTTCAACATTTTTTAAATGTTTAGTAGATTTTCGCAACAAGCCAATTCTTTCTTGCAATGTAAAAGTATGTCTTTTATTAACATTATCCGTTACAGCCACTATTATATTTGGAAACAAATTAGAAGCTCTTGTTATAATATCCAAATGTCCGTTTGTGGGAGGGTCAAAACTACCGGGATAAACCGCTGAAAAATTTCTGTCCATGACGAATTTTATATCAATTTTAACATTAATGTGTCAATAAAGATTTAATCGGAAAAAATAGAGATTTTACTTCTTTATATCATCATATAGTACGACTTTATCTTTGCCTTGCTTTTTTGCCTCATAAAGGGCTTTATCGGCACTTTTTATCAAAAGATCGGGATTGGATATTTCTCTTGAGTCTGCGCTTACTCCAATGCTTATGGTAATGCTAAATTTTTTGCCATTTTCATTAAAGACCAGCGATTTTACGGCTTCTTTTATTTTAAAGGATAAGTCTTTTACTTCTTTCTTATTTACTATAGGCATTAGTATTATAAATTCTTCACCGCCGTATCTGCCGACCAAATCTCCGGGTCTTGCCGAATCTGAGACAGTTTTGGCAATGGAAGCAAGCGTTAAATCGCCAGCTAAATGCCCATGTTCGTCATTAACTCTTTTAAAAGAATCTAAGTCCAGCATCAAAATATAAAAATTATAATCATAACGTTTTTTTCTTTGAATCTCAAACTCCAATCTTTGCAAAAAATAACGCTTAATCAACAGTCCCGTCAAACCGTCTCTTCTTGATCTGTATAACATTGTTTCAAAAAGAGTTGCTCTTCTAAATCCCAATGAAATCTGAGGGGCAAAAATCATGCCTTCTTCAACAAATCTGCCTGAATATTGCTTATCGGTCGCTATTATTAAACAGCCGAGAATATTGCTTCCAATTTTTAAAAACCAATAGACAACTTTGCAACCGTCAATATCCAAGTCAGAGCTGACGCCGTAACTTTTATCTTTATTCAACAAATCGGGCAAATTGGCAATATCCCTGTTATGAAATACGCCCGAAGTCTTTAGGATAATCCAGCCTGATTGTGCTCTCTCAAAAAACGCCTGACCTCTAGAACCGGCTTGTCCGTCAAAAGAATTCAAAATAACTTCCGCATACTCGTCTTTGGATATGCTCGTATACAAATTTTTCCACATACCGTAAAATCTAATTATTTTATCTATATTGTCTTCTTGCTTTTGCCGTTTATAAAATATTTTTCTGTATTTAGAAAGAGTAATTTGATATTTTAATTTGAGCTCCTTATTTTTCTTAAATAAAAATTTTTCCATATCCTTTGACTTTTTATAGAAATAATAAGGCGCGGGCAGCAAAGAAAGAAAAATTGCGCAGGCACTAAATGCGGAAAAAGGATATTCTCTTGTAAAAGTAAGAGCTACTGCGCAAGCTATGGGAGAAAAAATAAAAACCGCTTTTTTGTGCCAATAAGCATAGAAAAGACCCGCTAATGCCACGAATGACGACCAAACCATAGCGCTATCTTTGCCCGGAATGATGAAAAATAAAAATATCAGAGCTAAAAGGAGATATAGTAATATCAATATTTTTTTATTCATATATATATTCTTCAACCCTATTTTTCCCCAAACGTTTGGCTTTATAAAGAGCTTCGTCGGCATTTTTGAGAAATTCCTCCTGAGACACTTGAGCTTTGCCATTAAGCGAAACAAAGCCCAAGCTGACCGTTATTTTTAAACGAACGGACAGCAAACTTTCAACAGGAATAAAGAAATCTTCGCGTTCTATAAACATTCTAATTTTCTCTAAAATTTTGTAAGCCTCTTTGGAAGATGTATGCAACATCATACAGGCGAATTCCTCTCCGCCATATCTTGCTATAAAATCAGATTCTCTAAAGTTTAACCGCAAGATAGAAGCTATCCGCCTGAGAACAAAATCGCCGGCTTGATGACCGTACTTATCGTTCACTTCTTTAAACCCGTCTAAGTCCAATAGTCCTAAAGAAAAAGGTATATTATTATTTAATGAACGATTCAACTCTTCGCTCAATCTTTCTTTAAAATAAGTGTTTGTGTAAAGCCCGGTTAAACCGTCGGATATTGCCAAAGATTGCAATTGTTTATAGAGATAAAAATTATTTAAAGCCATGGCTATAACGCTTGAAAACATTGACAATTGCTGCAAATTCTCCTGCGAAAAAAAATTCTCATTATAAGACGAGCCTTCCAAAATACCCCAAAATATTTCGTTAAACTTAATAGGAACGGCTATAACGGATATTTTTCCAGACTTATGCATATTCTCAAAGCGGTTATCTTTTTTAATATTTGAGACTATCAATGGACTAGACGTCTGTTTTATATAAGAAGCAATCTCATCGCTATTATCATATTTTCTTAATTTCCAAGTTCCTTTAGAAAAAAGCATAAAAGTAATATGTTCCGACTTATGTATTATTTCTTTTTCGTTTAAAGAACTATGAAAGGTTTGAAGAATATCGCCTATTTTTCTGAAATTTTCAATTTGTCCTGACAAAGTGTCGCTTATTTTGTTATTTTCGGAAATCGCAAATTCTTTTTCGGCAATTTTTTTGTTTAAATTGTCGCTTTCAACTAGAAATTTATCTTTAATATAAACGTACCTCCTTTTGTAAAGTTCAAGAATTAAATATACTCCAAGTATTGCCAAACACTCAAATAGTAACATATATATTTCTGTTTTCAATTCAACAAAAAATAAAGATTCCACAATACCTACAACAATAGATATAGACGTTAGAATTCCGTTGAAAGTACTTCCTGAAAAGTAATAAAGTATTATTATAGGAACGGCAATGACAGGGAAATACATAACCGGATGCTTTAGCAAATTAACAGCCCAAACAATAAAAAAAATTCCCGAAGCGACGGGCAGGAGAGAATCATAAACAATATTTATAATATTTTTGTTTACTCTATTTTCTTGCATAATTATAATTACCAACTATCTTGCAACTAAAGTATAATCCGTAATCAGTTTTTTTTCAATATTCTTTTGCAAGTTTTTGTTTATAAACGTAAAATTCTTTATCCAAACGCCGCTCTTCAAATCTGAAGGCCACGCTATCCATAAACCTTTTTTGCCGTTCATAATACGACATTCAACTTCAATATCATCGTCAAAAATAATGGAGGCGAACGCTTTTATAGACTTATTATTTTTCAAAACCGACATTTTATTTATTTTAAAAGACGTCATGCGTTTTCCTGAAAACGTATTATTACTCAACAAGGCGTCTATCAAATAATTTTTAAAATCTTTTCTTAAAACAGCGATTTGTTTGTAAGTTTTGTTCTTATTCTTGTATTCAGGAAATTCCAAAACATTGTCTATTAAAGATATATTTGAGATTTTAATATCGTCGTTTAAAACAACTTCATAAAATTCGGCTGTTTTTTGAACTTTAGTGATTTTCAGACCGGCAAACAACACGGGAGAGAGCGACAAACAAATTGCAGCGACAAAAATTAGGACTTTAGCTCGCAAAGAAAAAATTAGCATTATTTTATGTCTGAAATATTTATTCTACGCTTTGATATTTTTTTCAACAGCTCAGCATAATGCAAAAGGTTAGGATTATATTTAACAAGGGTTTGCAAACTCTCCGTTAAGGCTTTTACATCCAGCTCTTTTAGACCTTTAGGCATGGGAAGCAATTTCGGGATTCCAAGCCTGCGCGAAAGATGAGGGGATATTTTTACAATTTTTAGAGACAATTTCGGCGCAATATATTTTAAAATAGCTTCTTCGTCCTCAATATTCTGTTCTGAACGAAGCAACAAAACCAAGTCTTCAATACCAAACAAAAGAATAGGCTCATAATTTATTTTTCGTCTTTCCTCAAAGTTCGCTAATGCAAGTTCAAACTCTTTCTTCATCTTAGCCTTACATTGAGCGGCTTGCTCTTGGAAACTCAAAGGATAAACGAAGGCTATAAGCTCGTTCTCGCTGTCGTGGTAGAGTATAAAACACTCGGCAAAGAACATTTCCCCACAAACAGGGCACGAAACTAAGTTAATTTCACCCGCTATCAAAGCTTCCTTTAGTTCAGGGTTGTCCACAACGCTTATAGCGGAAAGCAAACTTGCCTCAAAGAGGTGTCCTTGAGGACATTTTATTTTTTCAATATTAGAAATTGTCATACAGAAATTTTATAAATTATCCAAAAGTTAATCAATATTTATTGTTCCATCCGTCATTTGAATATCTCTCTTCGGCTATTATCAAAGCCTTTTCAATATCGGATTTGTCCAAAGTTGTTTCAGTTAAATCTTTATTCATGCCAGCCGCCAAATTTTTAGCGAACAATTTTGAAAACAAATCCGTGGCAGCCGTCTCTAAATGGACATGCACTGACCCCTGAACGATAATTTTACCATCTCTTCTTCTAAGGCATGACCCGACAATTTTTTTACCTTGAAAAACTAAATCATTAATATAAAAAGTATTCACGCAAATATTATCCGCTTGATCTGTTTTTTCTTCAAGCATACTCGCATAAACACCACACTCTTCCAAAGCTTTTTTTATAGCCGAATGAATAATCTTATAGGTCTCATTTTGGTCATAAATATTCCAATATTTTGACGAAGCAATGAAACAATATGAAACGTCATGCTGATGATTTACCGTAAGACCGCCAGTAAACCTTCTTACAAAGTCCTTTGCGACAACCTCATTTGCTTTTTGAAAATAACCTATAGTCGTATAAGAGTTATCCCAGTAATAAATTCTTAAAACAGGAAGGGCGCTATGTTCGTTAAATAACATTTCGTCTATAGACATGTTCATAACAGCGTTTCTATGCTTATCTTTAACCCAACGAAGCATTTTTTCCCGTTTCCCTCTCGTATTTAAGCATTGCCTGCTTTTTCTTCAACCCGCCTGAAGCGGAATACCCCCCAAGTTTACCGTCGCTTCTTATAACCCTGTGGCAAGGAATTAGCGGAGCAAAAGGATTATTCGCCAACGCAGTTCCTACGGCTCTTGCGGCTTTGGGCGAACCTATTTTTTCCGCAATTTGCTTATATGTCAACGTTTTACCCGCAGGTATTTCAAAACAAGCAGTCCAAACTTTCTTATAAAAGTCAGGATATTTACTCATTTTCTTAATAATATTTTCTGGTATCTTTTTCATATCTT
>JAISDY010000108.1 GCA_031264425.1 Endomicrobium sp.
TCGCAGTTAAAGTCAAAAACGTTCCAAGACGCCCTTCTAAGCATAGTTTTATTATAAAATTCCTCCGCCTTTAACAACATGCCGTAAACAGCGTTTCTTAAATGAGGCAAATACAAACCGCCAAAAACTCCATGCCAATAAGCGCAATTACACTGCCCTGCATACAAGTCATGTGTAGCCTTTTCGCCACGGCGCTTATTATGTTCCAAACATTTTTCAATTTTCTCACTCACATAAATCATTTTTTTATGCATGTTATTCGCTTCTTCATATTTCGTCAAAAAATTTCTCCAGAAGCCGCCGTGCAGGAATTTCTTTAATTCGTTGTCGTATTTATATTTTTCCAAAACATTTTCAAAAGATTGCTGCACTTCAACAGGCAAAGTCCATTCCGCCATTTCATCATACGAAGAACATGGCAAATATACTCTGCCCGAAGACTTTTTTGTCTTTAAAATTTCTGAAAATGTTGTCGTCTCAACAATATCAGAGTTTTCTTCTAAAGCCGTTAAAAAATTTTCAAGCCATTCATTTTCATAAACATGTTTGTATGTTGTCGGCCACATACCGAACTTTTCCCCATCATCAGCCATAACCACAACGGGATCTGTCCCCGGATTTTCCTTCACAAGTTTCTTGAAATATTCCAGTATGTCTTCAACCACCCCAAAAGGGACTAAATATCTCATTTTTTTGCTTATCGGGAAAATATTAAGATTATATCCCTCGTCTTCAGTAGTATAATATCCGGATAACGTCTCTGCGTCCATCCCCGCTGCAATAAAATGAGAATCGTCCAAGACGGTGTATTCACCGCCACTCTCAGACAAGATTTTTGCCATGCCCGGTTCCCATACTCTTTCGGCAAGCCAAATTCCTTTGGCTTCTGTACAATCAAAAGTTTTTTTTATGTACTTGGTGAGCCTATTTATTTGCCCTAACTTATCTCTGTCGGGAATTGAAGCCATCAACGGCTCGTAATACCCTCCTGACAATATTTCAAGATTTCCGATTTCCACAAGTTTTTTTACATTTTTTATATAATCAGGATGTTCCTTCTCAAAATATTCCCAAATCATTCCGCTGGCATGCATATTCCATTTTATCTTTGAATGGCTTAGCATAATATCCATAAAAGGCTTATACGCCGTGCGATAAGCCTTCTCAAAAACCCAACCAAAATTTCCAATAGGCTGATGATTGTGTGTGCAAAAAATAAATTTAACTTTGCTCATTTGTCTGCCTCACAAACGGTCTGGTGTTCTTTTTTTAATATATGCATAATATCTTTTTTTTCATCATCCGGGAGAACTCTGCCTTCTATTTCAATCCCACTAGAGTATATTTGCTTTAAACTCTCAATTTCTTCACTATTTACACATATATTCTCCATCAGCTGTTTTTTGCCCGATATAAAATGCATTCCGCCAATATTTAAAGATTTGATTTTTAAACCTCTCTCCAGCATATACACAACATCCGACGGCTGGGTAACCAGAACCATAATTTTTTCTTTGTCGTAGTCTCCGTTAAGCAGTGAAGCTGTCGCGTCTTTGAGAGTCTTCACATTAAGCTTTATAAAACTTGGCAAAGCCATCCTCATAAAAATCTGCTGCGTTTTATCGCTTGCAGCCGAATCCGAAACGACTAAAACAGTATCCACGTCAAGGCTTTTAAGCCAACCTTGCACTATTTGACCGTGCACTAATCTATCGTCAATTCTGATCAAAACTATGGGCATTATGGTTTCCCTTAATATAATTGACCTGAAGATTCTTCCAATACCTTTTTTATATTCACTATACTTTTTTGTCCGTTAATCAACACCTTATTGGCAAGTTCAGACAAATTTATATCTGTTTTGCTTAACATCACGGCAGACAGTATCATCGGAAGATTTACTCCTGAAATAATTTCAAATTTTACATCCGTAACTTTTAAATCTGCGCAAGCGCGGATAGAAGCGTTGCAAGGAGTGCCTCCAAACATATCGGCAAGAACTAAAACGCCGTTTTTATCACTTACGTCTCTTAGAAGATTTAAAATGCGTAAATACATCTGTTCCAAAGTGTCGTTTGAGCCAAGCGCAACAAAATAGAGATTAGGTTGTTTACCGGATATAGCCACCGTAGCATCTACAAGCTCGGAAGCTAGACGCAAATGAGCTGCCACAATAATTTTAATCATCTGCCCTTCTTACAAGTTTCAGATATTAATTTTCCATTATTACAACCTCTCAGAATGTCTCTGTGGCTGAGCTTTACTTTGTATTTTCTGCTTTTCAAAAAAGCAGCTAGCTTTTCAGCCGTAAAAACAGACCTGTGGCGTCCGCCAGTACATCCTATCGCAATAGTTAGGCAACTCTTCCCTTCATTTATGTAACCCGGGAGAGTGTTTTCAATAAGTTTTGAAAATTCTTTAAAAAATACTTTAAACTCCTTATGCTTTTCTATATATATTTGAACAGATTTGTCGCGACCTGTCTTATACTTTAATTCGTGGACATAATTAGGATTTGTTATAAAACGCACATCATAAACTATATCCGCATCGTTTGGAACACCATATTTATAGCCAAAAGATACGACTGAAATGTTTAAATATCGTTTTTCAAATTGCCGAATATCAACAAGAACTGAAATTACTTTCTTCAACTCCCCTATTGTAAGATTTGAAGTGTCAATAACTTCGTCGGCAATGCTAAAAACATTATTTAGTATTTTTCTTTCCTGCTTTATTCCCTCACAAACCGATTTGCCGATAGGGTGGTGGTGGCGAGTTTCCGAATAACGTCTTAAAATAATATCGTCGGAAGCTGTAAAAAAAATAATTTTATAACTGATTTTTTTGTTTTTTAGAACTGCAAGAAAATTTTTGAAGCCATAAAGATGTTCTCCGGCTCGGGAGTCTATGCCTAT
>JAISDY010000109.1 GCA_031264425.1 Endomicrobium sp.
CATTACATGCCTTTACGTTTGAGACCTATCCCTGATTTTAACTCTGCAACAGATTTTTTCAATTCAGTTTCTATAACGGACATATCAACAAAATTCTTTCTCTTTTCTTTCATCTCTTTTGCAAGTTTTACAGCCTGCTCTATCTTATGTTTATTAGTTTCGTCAGAATTTGCGGCAAACTCCGCTATTACGTTAATATTTTTATTTGTAATCTCCGCAAAACCGCCTGCAATAGTTATCTTTTTTACGCCGTCTGAAGATTCAAGGATTATCTCGCCGTGCTTTAAGTTGGTTACAAGTCCTTCATGTCCGGGCAAAACCGTTATTATGCCGTTTGCCGTAGGAAAAGAAGCGGAACGTATCTCTCCTTTAAAAACAAGCCCTTGCGGCGATAAAATTTCTATTCCAAAATTATTCATATTTTCTCGCTTTCATTAATTTTGAGAAGTTTTTTTGGCTTTTTCAACAGCCTCTTCAATTGAGCCTACCATATAAAAAGCCTGCTCAGGCAAAGAGTCATACTTCCCTTCAATAATTTCTTTGAAACCTCTTACGGTGTCTTCAATCTTAACATACTTTCCTTCAATACCTGTAAAGGTTTCCGCAACGAACATAGGCTGAGTCAGGAATCTTTGAACTTTTCTTGCTCTTGAAACGATTATCTTGTCTTCATCGGAAAGTTCGTCCATGCCGAGAATTGCTATTATGTCTTGCAAATCTTTATATTTTTGTAGAATCTTCTTAACTGACATTGCAACATTATAATGGTCGTCGCCTATTACATTGGGATCCAAAAGCCTTGAAGAAGACGTGAGAGGGTTAACAGCAGGATACAAACCTTGCTCCATGATTGCTCTGTCCAGCGTTAATGTCGCGTCTAAATGAGCAAAAATAGCCACAGGCGCCGGATCCGTATAGTCGTCAGCAGGAACGTAAACAGCCTGAACAGAAGTAACTGAGCCTTTATTTGTTGACGTAATTCTTTCCTGCAAATCCCCCATGTCTTTTGCCAAATTAGGCTGATAGCCTACCGCGGAAGGCATTCTTCCCAAGAGTGCGGAAACTTCGCTTCCAGCTTGTGCAAATCTGAATATATTATCTATAAAAAGCAAAACATCTTCGCCTTTTTGATCTCTGAAATATTCAGACATTGTAAGAGCCGTAAGAGCCACTCTCATTCTGTTTCCGGGAGGTTCGTTCATCTGACCAAAAACCAGAACTGTCTTGTCCATAACCTTAGATTCTTCCATTTCCATCCACAAGTCTGTTCCTTCTCTAGTTCTTTCGCCTACTCCGGCAAAAACAGAGTGACCATTGTGTACAGTGGCTATATTTCTTATAAGTTCTTTAACAATAACCGTTTTGCCTACTCCTGCGCCTCCGAAAATACCAATTTTTCCTCCCTTTGTGAAAGGAGAAATTAAGTCTATAACTTTAATGCCTGTCTCAAGCATTTCTGGCGTAGTTTTTTGGTCTACAAAAGCAGGAACGGGTCTGTGTATAGGGTTTCTAGCCACTGAAGCGTCAATTTCCTCTAAAGCGTCCACAGGTTCTCCCAAAACGTTAAATATTCTTCCGAGAGTTTTTTCTCCTACAGGAACGCTTATTGGGGCAAAAGTTCTTGCAGCCTTCATTCCTCTTTTCATTCCATCCGTGGATCCCATGGCAATGGTTCTTACTTCAGAATTGTCCATTTCAAACATGGTTTCAAGCGTTAGTTTGCTGCCGTCGGGCATTTTCATAGTCAAAGCCTCATATACATCAGGCACATGCCCTTCAAACTTAAAGTCCACAACAGCACCTTGAACTCTTATCACAGTACCCTGATTTTCAAGTTCTTTTTCTTTCTTTTCCATTTTACATTCCCTGTTGTCCGTTAGCAAGATCTAATAACTCGTTGGTAATTTTTTCTTGTCTGGACCTGTTATAAATATTAGTTAAAGACGTAGAAATATCTTTAGCATTGTCTTTTGCGTTTTTCATAGCCGCCATTCTCGCCGACTGCTCCGAAGCGTAAGCATTCATAATTGCGCTGTAAAACTCAACTTCAAAATAAAAAGGAAGCAAATCTTTTAAAACTTCAAAAGGGTTTGGTTCAAATAGATAGTCAGTGACAACTTCTTTAAATTCTCGGTCCGGCTTTATGGGGAAAATCTCTTCAACTACGGGTTTCTGCACAAGCATATTTTTAAATTCTGTATATATTACGCTCACTTTTGTAACTTCCCCTGAAATATAGAACTTTTTTGCTATGTCTATCATAGGGTAAATATCATTATAACTTGGAAATTTTGTCCCCATCTCAAAAGAAGCGAGTATGTTATACCCGTGCCTTGTAACATCGCCAGATGCCTTTTTGCCTATAACTACGATATAATCGTCATTTTGTAAATACGCGCTTACAGTCTTGAGCAGATTTACAACCAAGCCTCCGGCAAGACCTTTATCGGGAGAGATTATATACACAAGACGTTTACCGTCGCTCTCCTTCAAAAACTTTTCCATCTCTTTGGAATACAAATCTTGATCCGTAATAATTCTCTGCACTATACTCTTGATTTTTCTGGAGTATGGATTGTGCTTCTCTACGGAATCTTGAGCTTTGCGTATTTTAGACGCAGAAATCATTTCCATGGCTTTGGCTATTTGAGCAATGCTGTTTGAAGTTTTAATTCTCTTTTTAAGCTGTTGCAGATTCTGAGCCATAGTTGTTTACACTCTTAAATTCATTAATTTCTTTTTCAAGTTCAGCTTTCAGCGCATCGTCTATCTTTGCGCCCGTTGACACTTTTTTTACAGTCTCCTGATATGTTTTTTTAATGTAATTTATCATTTGGTGTTCAACTGTTACAACTTTGTCACCGTCTATATTATCAAGGAGTCCTGACGTGACGGCAAAAATTGACAATATTTCAGAAATTTCGTCGTAAGGTCTGTATTGAGGCTGCTTAAGAATTTCTGAAATTCTTTTCCCTCTTTCAAGCCGCTTCAATGTGTCTTCATCTAAATCGCTACCAAACTGCGTAAAAGCCTGAAGCTCTCTAAACTGAGAAAGTTCAAGTCTTACAGGACCTGCCAGCTGTTTCATTGATTTGGTCTGAGCTGCGCCTCCAACACGGGACACAGAAAGCCCGACGTTAATAGCCGGACGCATACCCGCGTTAAATAAATCCGCTTCTAAATATATCTGTCCGTCTGTTATAGAAACGACGTTTGTGGGAATATACGCCGACAAATCGTTTCCTTGAGTTTCAATAATCGGCAGAGCTGTGATTGACCCTCCGCCTTTTTTATCTGACATTCTTGCGGATCTTTCAAGAAGCCTTGAATGCAAATAGAAAATATCGCCTGGGTAAGCTTCGCGTCCCGCTGGTCTTTTGATTAACAATGAAATTTGTCTATATGCCCATGCGTGTTTTGTCAAATCGTCGTAAACAATTAAAACGTCTTCCCCTTTATCCATAAAATATTCACCGATTGCAGAAGCCGCAAGAGGAGCAATATATTGCATTGAAGCAGGGTCGGAAGCCGTTGCAGCTACAATTATGGTGTAATCCATAGCCCCTTCTTCTTTTAACTTTGCAACTATTGAAGCTAAGTTAGACTGCTTTTGCCCAATTGAACAATATATGCATATAACTCTTTTTAAACCCATATCAGGCTTTTTTTGATTTATTATAGTATCTATAGCTATGGCAGTTTTTCCCGTGCCTCTATCTCCGATTATAAGCTCTCTTTGACCTCTTCCTATAGGGGTCATAGTGTCTATAGCTTTAATCCCGGTTTTTAAAGGCGTATCAACTGAACTTCTTTCAATAATTCCGGGCGCTATTTTTTCAACTGGATAATAAGATGGATTAGCATGCTTGAGCTCGTTTCCGTCTATAGGTTCTCCAAGAGTGTTGACAACCCTTCCTATGAGTTTGTCCGAAACAGGAACATTCAAAACTTTTCCCGTTGACTTTACCTTCATTCCGCGCGAAACGCGACAGGTGTTTTTAATTAGAACAATTGAAACAAAATCTTCGTCAATGTTTAATACAACCCCCACGGAACCGTCATCAAATTCTATTTCTTCATAATATCCCGCGTTAGAAAGCCCTGAAGCTCTCACAATTTCGTCCCCGATACTTTCTACAATTCCAAAATTTACAAGCTCAGGATTTGTTTGAGCGGAATACAGCTCTTTTTCAATTTTTTGTATTATTTCTTCCGGTTTCATTATAATCTCTCTTTTATGACATTTAAGATTCTTCTCGCTATCCCTGAAATGCTATAATCTAAAATAAAATCACTATATTCAAAACGCACGCCGCCAGCAACGTCCGCATCGTCGCGTTTAAAAGTAATCTTTTTACCGGGAAACATCGCTTCTATTTTACTTTTATTAGCGTCGCTAAGCTCTCCGGCAAAGGTTGCGAGAACATTCTTATCTTTTATCTCATTAGACAAAAGGCGGGCAAATGCCTTAATCTCTTGCCTTGAAAAATTTGAATAAACCCAATTTAAATCTTTTTCCGACAACTCGTCGTACTCAACTATTGATTTTGCAAGTTCTTTAATTTGTGATCTTTTCATCTATCCTTTCCAGAGCGCGAGACATTAATTTTTGTTTTTCTTCTTCAGTAAACAACTCTGATAAAACTTTAGATAAAATTTTGCTTGAAACATCAACAGACATTTTACCTATTTGCTTATTCATATTTTCAAATTCGGCAGAGGCTTTATTCTTTGCTTCTTCTATAATTTGCCGCGAATGAGACTTTGCTTCAACTAATATTTTTTCTTTTGTTTCGTCAGCAGATGCCTTAACAGACGCCATTAGCTTATCTGCTCCAACTTTAGCGTCGGCAAGAATCTTTTTCCGTTCCTCGCCTGCATTTTCCAAAGCGGCTTTTGCATTTTCAGCGTCTTGCAAAGATTGCTCTATTTTGCGCTTTCTCTCGTCAAGCATTCTCTTTAAAGGTTTAAATAAAAACTTTTTAAGAATAAACACTATGATGAGAAAATTTATCAGCTGAAACAGAAACAACTTAGTTTCTAAACCAAATTTTTGTATTATTTCCATTTTTGTCTCTTTGAATTAGAATGCCAAAATAAGAGAATAAATAGCTATAGATTCGGCAAAAGCCATTGCTATAAGCATATTTACCATTATTTTTCCCGAAGCTTCCGGATTGCGACCTATAGCTTCTACTGCCTTTGCTCCGATCATACCGATACCCAGAGCAGGTCCTAGTCCGCCGATTGCAATAATAATTCCGCCTGTAAAAGTCATTTTCTGTCTCCTTATTAGTGTGATTTATCTGTCATAATATGCATAAATGCCATGGTGAGCATCGCAAATACAATAGCTTGAATAAGAGCAACCATAAGCTCAAGCCCTATAAAAGGCAAAGGAAGTCCAAACGGACATAAGCTATACATTGTCGCCATAACCTTTTCCCCTGCAAAAATGTTTCCAAATAGACGGAAAGAAAACGATATAAACTTTGCCAGCTCATTTACAAACTCTAAAATGCCAACGAATAAAAATATTGGGAACATTTTAAAAGTTATAAATCTCGTAAAATATGATTTTATGCCCATATGCTTAACGCTAAGGCAATGAGTGGCTACAACTGAAGTAACCGCCAGTGCCAAGGTTAAGTTTAAGTCGCTGGTAGCGGCTCTAAAAAGAGCAACCCCATGATGTCCTGAAGAAGGCGTGTGAAATCTTATAGATTCAAATCCGGGAATTTGAGCGACTAAATTTGAAATTACTATAAACAAGAAAAAAGATAATACCCAAGGATATATAAAAGAGGCTCTTTCTCCGGCAATGCTTTCGGTTGTTTCTCTAAAATAGTCTGAGACAGCCTCAATAATATTTTGCACTTTACCAGGCTTAAGGGCAACTGATTTGCCGACTATTAAAACTAAAGTTATAAGAATTACGTCGGTAACTAGTGTGGTAACTACTGTATTCGTTATAGGGAAACCCGCTATAGTAAACAGTAGATCTGGACTGATCTGCATACTATTTCCTCTTTCTTTGTATCGTTTCTTTATTTGCCTTCAGCGCTTGGAATACTCTGCCGCGTCTTTATCATTTGGATTTATATGATGAATTTCAATCCATAATTGTTTTGCTTTATCATTTTTACCTAAACCGCTGTAAAGCATGGCAAGATTCTTTTTAGCATTTATATTTTGAGAATTCAACTCCAGAGCTTTTAAATACATAAATTCCGCTTTGTCAAATTTTCTTTGAAGCACATACAAATATCCAAGTTGGTTATAGGTCTCGGAATAATCACTTTTTCGTCTAGCACTCCAATCTTCAACCCAAAAGTTATGAGGGGCTTCCCATAGTCTTTTAGGGTACTCCAAATGAGCTAACAAAATTTTTTCAGATTTTTCAAAATCTCCAACTTGAGCATACAATGATGAGAGTCCGTAATATGACATAGGAAAAATTGGATCTATTTCAATGTACTGCTTATAATACTTTTCCGACATTTTAAACGCATCAGCGGCTGATTTTTCCTGATTGGCAATAATATCTCTAGGTTTGCCCTCTGCTATATATTGCTGTAACAAAATCTTATTATCGTTAAACAACCTTAGATACATCATCCCAGCATACCACTTGGATTGTACAAAATTCGGAGCTAAATTCCAAAGTTCTCCGAAGGTTTTTTCTGCCAAAGCGCCGTCGCCAGCTTTCCACCTGTCAATATGAACGTTGATTTTAAAATACTTTGACATTAAGTAAGAGGGATTATTTTTGTTTACTTGGTTGTATGTAAAGATTGCGTTTTCCCAATTCCTAGATCTGGAGAAAAGAATAGCTCTTGCATGCAGCAAATCTGCAGTAAAATAACCTTTCGTAAACATAATTGTCCAGACAAAAATAACAACAATTATAGATTGCAAAACAAGTTTAACGGGCTTTTTTAAATAGTTTTTGTTTGTGCTATTTCCATTTCCATGTTTTATAAAATTTGCTCCTATGGATAAAGTTAAACCTATTAAAAGCCAAAACATAACGCCGGAAGATACGAATTTTAAAGAAACGCATACGAATCCATGCACAAGCTGAGCGACAAACGCTGAAATAACGCCGAGCTGTAAGTAAGCAACATGTCCGTCTTTTGTAGTTTCGTTTGCGCGCAAAAACAATATATTCTTGTATCCTAAAATTAAAACAAAAATAACAAGAACAAGGAAGGTTGTGAGACCTACTATGCCTTCGTCATACCATACTTCAAGGTATTCGTTTTCAGGATGATCGCTTTCCGTGTTGTGTTTTCCTTCAATAAAAAATATCTGCGGTCTTCTCCAAGACGGATATGTTAAATAAAATGTGCCTATTCCAGTGCCTAAAACAGGATTTGTGTTTATCATTTCCCACGTTGAAAGCCATGTAAACACTCTGAAGGAAGCGCTGTCGGTTCTTTCCTTAGTTTTGTGATATATGGCAAAAACTGATAAAAATGAAACAATCAGCATACATATTGCCAATATAGTCAGCAATTTTTTGTTGAGCTTATTTTTAAAAAATAGAACCGCATATAGCACAGCAAAAATGACAAGCCCTGAAGCAAAACCAAGCCATGTTCCCTTTGACATTGTATGATAAGAACATACTAAAATCAGAAACCATAAAATGGCAAGGTAAAATTTCTTTCTATACATAAATAAAGCGAGAGCGATAGGGCTCATGACAATCAAGAAATCGCCGAAGAAATTAGGATTGCCAAAACTTGACATTATTCTATCGGCAAACGCTTGCCTCCAAAGAAAAGGGTCTAAGCCGGATGAGAACGTTCCTTTAGGATACATGTGATAGTCAAATATCTGCACTATGCCATACGCGCACACGGCAAACGACGCAGCAATAAGCCAATTTTTTATACGGAATATTTTCTTGGTATCGTCAAATTCATCAACCAATATAAAAACTATGCCGCAATATATAAATCTTCTAAGAAGATCGTTTAAACTTGCAAGTTTGAAAGGAGAAACGGAAAGAGAGACAAGCCCGGACAACAATAGTAAAACTACAGGTAAAATATAGATGAACTTATTTTTAAACAAGGTAAAACATCCCTCTTCTATTTTTAGAAGAAGCCAAGCCATGATTAAAAGCAATCCGCCTATATGAAAAATAGTGATTTTTATTTGAGCCGAGTCATAAGTGCCAAGATAAAAAGACACTGCTACCAAAAAATAAAAAACAGGAAGACCAAAAAGAACTATGTTTCTCAGAGATTTCTGAATCATAATAGGATTTTCCCTCACAATTGAAAGATCGCAACGGTGAGTATTCTACCTAATTATTCAGAACTCGGTCAATAAATTTTATTAGTATCTGTAAAACAGCTCTTGAATTGACTTCGTATCTTTAGCGGAGTACTTTGTCAGCGCAAGCTGTAATAAAATTTTTGCTTTTTGGGGATTTAAAGAATCTGAAGCTATAAATTTATAGTTTTCTTCATAATTTTCATCTTTTGAAACTATACCTCCGGGAACTCTGGTAGCTCTTACTATAATTACGCCCGATTTTGTTGCATTGTTTAGATCTTCTAATGTTTCTTTATGAATACTTCCATTACCTGTACCCGCATGGATTATCCCCTTTACGCCTGGCTTACAGAAAGCTTCTATCGCGACATGGGAATTTGTTCCGGCGTAGCTGTACACAATATCAACTTTCGGCAATACATTTAAATCTTTTACATCAAATTCAGATTTAGAAATATATGTTTTATCTAAAGCATTATAAAAATATGGCTCATTTTCTACCACATATCCTAAAATGCCAAAATCTAGACTGCCAAAAGCATTCGGAAGAATCGTATTGAGTTTTGTAACAAATCTTGCGGAGTATATGGTATCGTTAAGGCACACCAAAACTCCTCTTTCTTCTGATTTTTCACTACCTGCTATAACGCAAGCGCTGTATAAATTTTTTGGACCGTCCGCGCTTATCGCGGTGCTTGGACGCATTGCTCCAACCAAAACAACCGGTTTTTTGCTCTTAACAACTAAGCTCAGGAAATAAGCGGTCTCTTCTATAGTGTCAGTTCCATGTGTAATTACAATACCATTAATATTCTTTTGTTTTAAAAGTTCGTTGACTCTTTTAGCAAGCCTAAGCCAAATATCATCGGTCATATCCTTACTGTCTATTTGAGCAACTTGCTCGCATAAAACAATATTTACGTCTTTAGTTAATTCAGAAATGCTTTTTATAATATCTTCAACTGTCAGGGAAGCCGCTTTATAACCTACGACTTTCGCGGGAGATTCAGCCGTGCCGGCTATAGTGCCGCCGACTCCTAAAACGGCAACATTCCCCTTTGCAAAAGAAAATTCGCAAATAATAAACAAAAATACCACAATCAAAAAATTTTTCATACTATCCTCTATTGCTAATCATAAAATAAAATGATGTGATTATTATCTTTACTTATTTTATAGTTTTTTTATTTTATAATATGCGTTTAATGTGAAAAAATTTAGAAATATATTCTAAAATGCCGGCAAAAATTTTGATATAATACCAGTACGTTTATTGAAAATAAAAAAAAGGAGACGTATCAATGAATGCCGTAATCAAAACCTCTATGGGAACGATTAAAATAAAACTTCTACATGAAAATGCACCTCTTACAGTGGCTAACTTTGTGGAATTAGCGGAAGGAACAAAAGAATTTACTGACGCAAAAACAGGAAAAACTGTGAAAAGAAAATTCTACGACGGACTAATTTTCCATAGGGTAATACCTGAATTTATGATCCAAGGAGGAGATCCTATCGGGACCGGTACCGGCGGACCGGGATATAAATTTAAAGATGAAATAGATCCTTCTTTAAAGTTTGATAAGCCGGGAATTTTGGCTATGGCTAACTCTGGACCCAATACAAATGGCTCTCAATTTTTTATAACTGAAGTTTCCACACCTTGGCTTAACGGAAACCATACAATCTTTGGCGAAGTTACAGAAGGTTTGGGCGTAATAAAAAAGATAGCCCGAACCGAAGTTGATTTTTCAGATAATCCTATAGATCCCGTCATAATTGAAAGCGTTAAAATTGAAAGATAAGGATTTAAAATGAAAAGAGTTGTTTTTGTAACCGCTCCTGAAGTATTTAGAGACGAAGAATATTTTAAACCTAAAGAAATCCTAGAAAAAGCAGGTGTGGAAGTAATCACAGCGAGTGTAAAAATAGGAGAACTGACGGGGCGATTTGGTTACAAAACCGTAAGCTCGGTCTTAATTTCTGATATTGAATCCGCTGATTTTGACGGCATAGTTTACGTTGGCGGCGGCGGAGCAAGTGTTTTTTTTGAAAATAAATACGCCTTGCGGCTTGCAAACGAATTTTTCAACCAAAACAAGCCTATTGCCGCAATATGTATTGCGGGAGTTATTTTGGCAAATTCAGGCGTTTTGAAAGGCAGGAAAGCCACTGTTTACATTGACGGGAAAGAATCTTTGATAAGAGGCGGTGCTGATTATACAGGCAATTCTTTGGAAGTTGACGGAAATATCATTACTGCAAACGGACCCGATGCCGCAGAAGAATTTGGCAAAGCCATTGTAAAGGTTTTGCAATAGTCAAGCGCAATGATGTGTAGTTTTATACTGTACTTAATATTAAGAGGATGGAACCATTTAAGGTTCCATCCTCTGTAGTTAATGATATGAAGTAAAAGAAAAGGATTAAGCCAAATCTTTATGTTTTTTCAAAAATATTTTCTCTTGATTAAACAATATTATACACCCAAACACCGAAAATAAAATAAAGCCCGTCGTTATTCCAAAAGGCAC
>JAISDY010000130.1 GCA_031264425.1 Endomicrobium sp.
GACAAATAAAAATACACTGGTGGAGGTGGCGGGAATTGAACCCGCGTCCGAAAATGTTTTAGTAAGACCGCTACAGGCTTAGTCCGAAAATTTATCTCGTTTATAACGCCGTAATCGGACGGTACTACGTTATAAACCAGCGCCGTTTAATTTTCATTTTAAACTGACGGCACAAGCCGCTTAAAACTAACCTGCTCTTGTCGTTTTATCCCTATAGCAGGTGTCTAAGGTAAAACGAAGCCGCGTTAAGCAGCTATTAACGGAGCAACGAATGAAATGCTAGGTACCATATTAGGCACTATTGCACTTTTAACGTCGTCCATAGAAACAACAGTTTCGTTAGTTTCATTGTTGTTTATTTTTCGGTCGATTTTTGCGGAGCCATCGACCAACTCCGGCCTGCTGTCATTACCTCAGCCACTCCCGTCGAACCCTGTTCACCCCCATTATTTTTACGTCTTCCTTTAAAGAAATTCTTAATTATGTCAGCGCACTCTTTGTTCAAGTATTTTTCTTTCCCGCCGTCAAATTCTATTTTGTGGTTTAATTTTTTGCTTTTAGCTATTTTAAAAACGCTTTTACAAGCTCCAGATTTCACGTCATAGGCGCCAAAAATAATCTTTTTTATCCTCGCGTTTACAAGGGCGCCCGCACACATTGCACAGGGCTCAATTGTAACATATATGGAGCAATCGTTCAAACGGTAGTTTTTCAATTTTTTAGCAGCTTTGCGCAAAGCTACAATTTCCGCATGTGCCGTAGGATCAGACAATATAATGCATTTGTTAAATCCCCGCGCAATTATTTTGTCGTCACAAGTTATAACTGCGCCTATTGGCACTTCGCCGACTTTTTTGGCTTTACTTGCTTCTTTTATGGCTTGAGACATGAAATAAGCGTCATTTTTAACGTTTTTATTTTTCAAGATTTTTTTCCAGTGCTTCTCTTATGTCTTTTGGGAAACGCACAGGCTTTAAATCTTTATTAACAAAAGGATGTTTTGTTTTGCCTGTAACTAAAAGTTTCCCTTTACATTTAACTTCGTAATAGCACGTTATGCTCGCCGCTGTTATTTCTGATATTTTTGTTTCTATTTCTATGACGTCGCCGTATTTTGCAGGAGCCAAAGATTTGCACTCGGCATGAATAACAGGAAAATAAAAACCGCGATCTTCTATTGCTTTATATTCAAGACCTATGTCTCTGAGAAACTCTGTGCGTCCCCGCTCAAAGAAAATTAAATAGTTTGCATAATAAACCATCCCCATTTGGTCCGTATCGGCGTAAGAAATCCTCAGTTTTAACGAATGCATAATTTTCTCCGTTAATTTTCCTAACGAATTATAGTACATTGATTCTAAGAAAATCAAAAATAAAATATTATTTTTGCGCAAAAATTTGACTAGAGGACGGTGTTTTTAATATACTTGGTCATTATTTAGTTCATTGGTGCGGTACCCAAGTGGTAAGGGAGCAGTCTGCAAAACTGTTATTCGCCGGTTCGATTCCGGCCCGCACCTTGTTCATGTAAAATCATATGCTGCCCGGTTAGCTCAGTTGGTTAGAGTACTTCCTTGACATGGAAGGGGTCAGAAGTTCGAGTCTTCTACCGGGCACTCTAAGGGAAGGCAGCATAATGAAAAAAGTAAAAAACTCGAATTTTGGAAAACAGTCTAAGGCTCCATTATTTGATACACTTTTAGGACACGCAAAAAGAGACGTTATATCACTACATTGCCCGGGACATAAAAACGGAAGAAGTATAGATAAAGAATTAAAAAATTATGTCGGCGAAGAGGTTTTTAAATTTGATGTTACGGTTTTTGACGAAGTAGATTCTTTACACGATCCTGTCGGACCAATAAAAAAAGCTCAAGAACTTATGGCAGAAGCATATGGTGTTGAGCATTCTTTATTTTTGGTAAATGGTACTTCCGTCGGCAACATGGCTATGTTTCTTTCGGCATGTAATCCGGGCGACTCAATAATAATTTCAAGAAGCTCTCATAAGTCTATAATGGCGGGAATTATTATGTCTGGTGTTTGGCCTATTTGGGTTCAACCTAAAATAGATCAAAATCTAGACTTGATTTTTAGCATGACTTATGATCAGGTTAAAGAAGCTTTGGATAAATATCCTGAAGCAAAAGCTGTGTTTATAACGAGCCCTACTTATAATGGCATTGTTACTGAGTTGAGCAAAATTGTGGATTTGTGCCATAGAAGAGGTAAGATTCTTCTTGTTGACGAAGCTCACGGAGCGCATCTGCATTTTAACGATATATTGCCTGAATCTGCCGTTGAAGCCGGCGCCGATTTATGCGTTCAGTCAACGCACAAAATTTTGTCGGCAATGTCTCAGGGATCGGTTTTACATTTTAAATCTAAATTTATTGATTTTAACAGAGTAAAAAGAATAGTCTCAATGCTTCAAACCACAAGCCCTAATTATTTAATTCTTGCGACTATTGATTTAGCTAGAAGACAGGTTGTTTCGCAGGGAAAAGAGGACTTTGACAAAGTTATAGACGCGGCTGAGTGGGGACGTTCGTATATAAATAAAAACATTGGCAATATGAAATGTTTTACCAGACAAGAAATAAATAAATTGAGGTTTGATTTAGACATAACAAAGCTTACCGTAAACGTTACAAAAACAGGGCTTTCAGGAGATGAGATTGAAAACATTTTGGCTAAAGAATATAATATTCAGCTTGATTATGCCGATTTGTTTAATTTGGTAGCAATTCCCGGCGAAGGCACAATTAAATCTGATATAGAGGCTTTTGTAAAAGCACTTGAAAGTATAAGTAAAAAATATCACGGTAAACAAAAAAACTGGATACTTAAGATTCCATCTTTAGCTACCGAGATGGTTATGAAGCCTAGAGACGTGCTCCTTTCAAACAGCGTAACAAAGGTGAGTTTAAAGAAGTCTGTCGGACATATAGCCGCTCAAACTTTGACACCTTATCCTCCGGGAATACCAGTAGTAATACCCGGAGAAAGAATAACTCAAGAAATATGCGATTATCTTATGGATACAGCGTCTAAGGGCATAAGAGTAAGCGGTCAAGAAAACGATAAATTAAGAATGGTTAAAGTGTTTACAAACTTCTAAATGGAGAGTAGAATGAATAAAAAAGATTTAGTAGAAATAAAAAAACTCTTGATAGAAAAGAAAGCAGAACTTTTAAATAAGACAAATAACGCTCAAAGAGATATAAATTCCGACGATATAAACGTCGGAGACGAAATAGATACCGCAAGACAAAACAGCGATAAAGAGATGTTTTTTGAACTTGTCGCTGGCGACAAGATAACATTGAATGCCGTAAATGACGCTCTTGCTAAAATAGAGAAGAATACTTACGGCACATGCGAGTGTTGTGGCGAAGAAATTCCTGCGGAAAGATTAAAAGCCATTCCTTGGACTAGGTATTGCATAAAGTGTCAGGAAGAAGCTGAAAGTCCTAAAAGATAACAATGTTATTTCAAGTTTGGAGTCGGATATTAGAAAAAAGTTTTTTGTGGATAGAGAGCGTGTCTCTATTTGCTCTTATATTCATAATAGGCTTTTTGTTTAAGAGGTATGTGGCGAGATTTGTGCAAAATATTCTTGCAAAAATAGGTTTGGTTCTTCACGATAAGATTTTAGTAATAACAAGTAGCTACATTTCTTTTTGGTTTTTTCTCATAGCTCTCTATGTTGGAATTTTAAAAGCTCCTATAGATACTAAAAGCGCCGTTATTGATAAAATTTTTTACGGAGTATTTGCTTTTTCAATAGTTGTTCTGATCGCGTCTATACTTTCTAAACTTTTCCGTAGGGCAATTCAAGAAAAAATCGGTTCAAATATATTAAAGTTTTCAATAACGTTTATAGGATTGGTTTTAATATTAAATCAAGCCGGCGTGAAGCTGACGCCGATTTTAACTGCTTTGGGCATAGGCTCTCTTGCAGTTGCGTTGGCTCTTCAAGATACTCTTGCCAATTTTTTTGCCGGGATAAACATTCTTGCCAGTAAACAAATTGCAAGAGATGATTATATTAGGCTTGATTCAGGACAAGAAGGAACGGTTGTTGAAGTTAACTGGAGAACGACTTTAATAAAAGAAATATATAATACTACCATTGTTGTGCCTAACAGTAAAATATCTTCGTCTATAGTTAAAAGCTATCATTTTAAAAAGTCTGAAGTTACGTCTTCAATAACTTGCGGCGTATCGTACAGGAGCGATTTAGACCAAGTTGAGGAAATTGCAAAACTTGCGGCTAAAGAGATAATAGACAAATATGATTCCGCTTCCAAAGATTATCAGCCTATCGTTCAGTTTACAGATTTTGGAGAATCTTCTATAAACTTTATTTTATATTTTAGAGTTAAAACGGTTTATGCAAGAGCTTTTATAAAGAGCGAAGTTTTGAAGAATTTATATAAGAGATTTGGTGAGGCTAAAATAGAAATTCCTTTCCCTCAAAGAATAGTTACTATTAACAAAAATTGACGCAAATGCTATAATATCGCCGTAATTTAGTTCGGAGGCAGTTGTGATGAAGTTTGTTTTAAGTTCAAAAATTTTTAAGGCTACGGTGACGGAAGCCAATTTGGAATATAAAGGTAGCATAACGATAGATACTTATCTTTGCGATAAGGCAGGCTTGTGGATAGGGGAAAAAGTTTTGGTGGTGTCTAATAGCTCAGGAGCAAGGCTTGAAACTTATGTAATCCCCGGTAAACCATATTCAGGTGTAATTTGCATGAACGGCGCAGCCGCTCACCTTATAAAGGCTGGCGAAGAAGTAATAATAATGGGCTTTACTCTTTCAGACAAACCTATTGACCCTAAAATTGTTTTTGTGGATAAAGATAATAAGATTGTAAAAATAAAGTAATTACTTGCAATATTTTTCGGGGCGTGGCTCAGCTGGCTAGAGCGCTCGGTTCGGGACCGTGAGGTCACTGGTTAAAATCCAGTCGCCCCGAATCTTTTAAAGGAGATAAAATGAATGCCAGATTTGATCCTTTAGGACTTTATTTTGAAGCAATCAGAAAAATTGAACCCATCTCTGAGAAAGAAGTTAAATCTTTGTGGGTTAAATCCAAAACCGATAAAGCGGCTTTTAACAGACTTGTGGAACAAAACTATAGATTAGTCATACCTATAGCGAAAAGATTTATGAAGAAAGGTATAGATTTCATGGATCTTATAGAAGAAGGAAATCTTGGTCTTATAAAAGCAGTTGAGAAGTTTGATCCAACCAGAAACGTAGCCTTCTCAACATATGCGGTTTATTGGATAGAACAATATATAAGAAAAGCAATAGAAAATAGCGTAAAAACAATAAGGATACCTTCTCATATTTGGGACGCTCTTAACAGATGGCTAAAAACAAAAGTAATTTTAAGAGAGAAACTTAAAAGAGAGCCGACAACCGACGAAATAGCAAAAAAATTGAAACTTAATACAGACCAAGTTGGTGATTTAATGAGGGCTTCTTCAGTTTTTAATGGAGGAATTTCTTTAGAGGCGGCTGTAGGTGAAGATTCAAACTTACAGCTTAAAGATACAATATCAGATGATGAGGATAATTCGCCAGAATCAGTTACGGAAATTATAAGAGCCAGAGCAGATATAGGCATGGCTTTAAACGATTTGCCGGATAGAGAGAAAGAAGTTGTAAGAATGAGATTTGGTATAGGCGGGATGGAGCCTATGTCGTTGGATTCCATTGGTAAAGTTTTAAATGTTTCCAGAGAACGTGTTAGGCAGCTGGAACTTCATGCTTTTAAAAAGCTGAAAACTATTTTAGGTAAATACAATTTTATAGGCAAAGAAGAAGCTGAAACTCTAAAACTTGACAGCAGAAACGGCAGAGATAGACGCAGGAATGAAACTCAGCCTTCTAAGTTTAAAGATAGAAGGTCTAATATAGAAAGAAGAGTAAAGTGGATATAGAGTCAAAAATTAAGAATACAGTTAGAGATGTGGTTGATTTTCCCGTAAAAGGAGTTGTTTTTAAAGATATAACGCCTATTCTCAAGGATATAGCTCTTTTTAAAGAAATAATAGATGCGTTTTCATATAGATACAAAAATATTAAAGTTGATAAAATTGCCGGCGTTGAGTCCAGAGGATTTCTGTTTGGTATGCCTTTAGCTGTAAAAATGGGTATTCCTTTTATCCCCGTTAGAAAGAAAGGAAAACTTCCGAGCAAGACTGTTTGGGCGTCCTACTCTATGGAGTACGGTTCCGCAACGATAGAAATGCACGAAGATGCGGTTTCAGAAGGCGAGAATGTTTTGTTGATTGACGATTTTCTTGCCACCGGAGGCACTGTCAACGCTTCAGTGGAGCTTGTTGAGAAATTGAAAGGAAAAGTGGTTTCTGCTGTATTTGTTTGCGAACTTTCTTTTTTAAAAGGCAGAGAGAATATAAAAAATAAAAATATTGACGTTTTTTCTATAGCTAAGTTTTAAAACATCACATGCCCTGATAGCTCAACTGGATAGAGCAGATCCGTCCTAAGGATAAGGTTGGAGGTTCAACTCCTCTTCAGGGCGTACTATAAAATTATTTTATATAATTTTTTAAAAAGATAAGTACAGGAAATGCGTACAGTTTCCAATATACAAACTTTGTATTAAAGGAGCTAGTATGGATTTGGATTTATTTAATGAAAAGCAAGAAACTTATACTGTTGAAAATGTAAAAACTTTTGTAGGCATACCTAACCTTCCTGATAATTTAAATCCCTTAATTACAATTGCCGATAATATGTGGTGGTGTTGGAATAGCGACGCATTTGAGTTGTTTAGAAGAATGGATATGGACATGTGGGAAAAAACATATCATAATCCGAAAGCCATGATTGAAGTTTTAAGCCAAGAAAGACTTATAGAACTTTCTCAAGATGACAGTTTTGTTTCCCATGCAGAGAGAGTAAAAAATGCTCTGGACAGGTATCTTGGCATGAATACATGGTATGCAGAACACTGTTCTGATTATGCTAATTTCAAATTTGCATATTTCTCCACTGAATTTGCCGTACACGAAAGTATTCCTATCTATTCCGGAGGACTTGGCGTTTTATCGGGAGACCACTTAAAATCTGCAAGTGATATGGGTCTTCCTCTTGTCGGAGTCGGTCTTTTATACAGATATGGGTACTTCAGACAGCGTTTAAGTTTTGACGGTTTGCAGCAGGAAGAATATGTTGAAAATAATTTTTTTCATATGCCCCTTGAACTTGTAAAAAATGAAGATGGAAGCGAACTTATAATTGATATTGATATTCCAAATCAAAAAATTTACGCAAGAGCTTGGAAAATTAAGGTGGGAAGAATTCCTCTTTATCTTTTAGACACGAATATAGATAAAAATTCAAAAGACGCAAAAACTATCACTGGGCAACTGTATGGCGGCGATAGAGATATGCGCATTCGTCAAGAAATAGTTTTGGGTATAGGCGGAGCAAAGCTTCTTGAAGCTTTAAAAATAGACCCTGACGTTATACATATAAATGAGGGACATTCGGCTTTTTTATTATTGGAAAAAATCCGACGCCATATGGACAATGGTCTTTCTTTTGACGCGGCGTTTCAAATAGTAAAAAGCAACTGCGTATTTACCACCCACACTCCTGTTCCCGCAGGAAACGAAATTTTTTCAAGCGATTTGTTTCTAAAATATTTTGGTACTTTATGCCAAAAATTCGGCATATCAAACGAACAGCTTTTAAAGCTGGGAGAAATCCCTCTTAATCAAAAAGATTTCTCAATGACTATACTTGCTTTAAAAACTTCAAATAAAGCAAACGGCGTCAGCAGACTGCATGCTACCGTCGCTAGAGATATGTGGCAAGGCATATGGGCTAATCTGCCGAGAAAAGAAGTTCCCATAACGCACATAACAAACGGCGTTCATACAAACACTTGGATTTCAAATGAAATTTCAGATTTGTTTGACAGATATTTGGGAGAGTGTTGGAGAGACGAACCCGCGGATCACACAATTTGGAATAGAGTAACCCAAATACCAGACGCAGAAATATGGAGAGGACATGAAAGAAGAAGAGAACGCCTCGTTACGTTTGCAAGGTCTAGGCTTCGCCGTCAGCTTGAAAGGAACGGAGCAACTAGAAAAATAATAAATCTTGCCGATGAGGTTTTAGATCCGGAAGCGTTGACAATAGGTTTTGCAAGGAGATTTGCTTCTTACAAAAGAGGCAATTTAATATTTAAAGATTTAAACAGAATAAAAAAAATTCTTACTAATAAAGATTTTCCCGTTCAAATAATAATGGCCGGCAAAGCTCACCCGCAGGATAATACAGGCAAGGCTATTATTCAGAATATAATTTCTCTGTCAAAAGATCCTGATTTGCAAAGAAAAGTGGTATTTTTGGAAGAGTATGACGTGAACGTAGCGCATTACCTTGTTCAAGGAGCAGACATTTGGCTTAACAACCCTCTAAGACCTGAAGAAGCCTCCGGTACAAGCGGAATGAAAGCGGCTGTAAACGGAGTGTTAAATTTTAGCGTTCTTGACGGCTGGTGGTGCGAAGGTTACAATGGGAGTAACGGCTGGACTATAGGCTCAATAAAGCGCTATCCCGATAGAGAATATCAGGATTTAGTTGAAAGCAGAGATATTTACGAAATATTGGAAAATGAAATCATACCTTTATTTTTTACAAGAGGACAAGATTCTATACCAAGAGGTTGGACGCAGAAAATGAAGTTTTCAATGCAGACTTTAGGTCCGGTATTTAATACTAATAGAATGATAGAGGAATATACAAAAAAGTTTTATATTCCTACCGCGTTAGAGTATGCCAAATACAAAAAAGATAATTACGAGCCAGTTAAGAAAAAAAGCGAATGGATTAAAGGTATTTACGGCAATTGGAATGCCGTAAAATTTATTTCAACAAGCGATAATATTTTAAACGAGATGAAAATTTCAAACGAAATAACCGTGCAGGCGAAAGCTTATTTGGGATCCATTTCGCCAAACGATGTGAGCGTTCAAATTTACAGCGGATATGTTAGCGACGAGCAATCTGTAAGCGAACCGAGCATAGGCGTAATGAATCTTGTTTCAAAAGATAACGATAATTATGTTTTTGAAGGAAAAATTCTGATTGACAAAGTCGGCAAATGCGGATATACTTTACGTGTTTTACCTCAGTATGAAGGAGAAGTTCAGATAGTGCCGGGTCTAATAAAGTGGATACAGAGGATTTGAAGTTATGGGGTTTGATTTTTTAATTTATGATTTAGACGGAACGCTTGTAGATTCTTTAGGCGATATTGCCTCTTCGGTTAATTCGGTAAGGGTAGATAACGGACTTGAGCATTTGTCTTTAGAACATATACGTTCTTATTTAGGAAGCGGAGTAAACGCTCTTATATCAAAAGCTATTCCTGACAATAGCGAAAAAGTTAAACAAAATGTTGACGGTTTTAAGCCTTATTACAAGCGGCGTATGCTTGACACTACCGTTATGTTTAGCGGCGTCAAAGAAATGTTGGAATCTTTAAAAGATAAAAAGAAAGCGATTCTGACAAATAAAAATGAAGTTTACGCAAAAGAGATTGTGGAAAAACTTGGAATTGCCGATTATTTTGTTGAAGTTTGGGGCGGTGACACTTTAGCTGTAAGAAAGCCCGATCCAAAAACAATTCTTGAATTGGTAAAAACTACAAAATCTAAACTTTCAAAAACAGTTATGATTGGCGACAACGCAAACGATTTTTTAGTGGCAAAAGCCGCCGGCGTCCGGATTATAGCCGTTGCTTACGGTTATTGTGATTTAGACCAAATAAAAGCGTACGGACCTGACTACATAGTAAAAACGCCGCAAGAGATAGCGAGTATTGTTTTATAAAGACAAAAAGACTAGGATGATTTTAAAACCTAGTCTTTTTGTCAACTTGCAAATCTTATTTCTTTTCGGCTTTCTTCTTATCAAAGTGAGCTTTCTTTTCGTGTATTTTCTTACGTCCTTCGTCGCTTGTTACAAAATCTACCTTGCTATCCACAGCTTTATCTTTATCGGCTTCATACTCGCTTATTTTGGCTTGCAGCTTAGAAATTTTTTCTTTTTTCATAGCTATTTTTTTGTCTAAGAAATCCGCGACAATTTTTCTTACGTCCTTCTTTATATTGTCTTTCTTGTTGTCTGCAGCTTTTTCATACTTGGATACTAAGTCGTCTAGTTTAGTAATGTACTTTACTTAGCCTCTTTAAACTCTTTTACCTTTGGATCCTTGTTATCATGATGGGCAAGAGACACTGCTGGAACAAAACAAGAAAAAAAGAAAACGCTACATAATACCAACGTCACTTTCTTTAACATAAAAACCTCCTCCGGTTATTTCAAACTCTTCTACTACGCATTATAGAAATTGCGTTATAGAGAGATTGTTTAAATGCAAAGTAGAAAATTCTACTCCCGCTTCCGAGAAAAGTTCCTTAAAAGTAGTATCGGGGTATTCTATATCTGCGACAACTTTTTTTATTCCAGCATTTACTATCATTTTTGCGCATAGCACACACGGAGAATGGGTACAGTAAAGAGTTGAACCTTTGATATTGATTCCATGGTACCCGCCTTGAATAATTGCATTTTGTTCGGCGTGTATAGCCCTGCATATTTCATGTCTTTGACCTGACGGGATGTTCAAGGCGTTTCTTAAACAGCCTAGAGACAAACAATCTTTTGTTCCAGAAGCCGCGCCATTATAGCCCGTGGTAAGAATTCTCTTATCTCTTACAATAACAGCACCAACATGATGACGTTCGCAAGTGGATCTTTCCGCAATAAGCCATGCCAATTTCATAAAATAGTCGTCCCAAGAAGGACGATTATTTATATCAGTGTTCTTTTCGGTTGCCATGAGACAATTTAACTAAAAAATCCGTATTGTGTCAACATGCTTTTTTTTGTTAAAATATTTCCCTGGGTTAGACTTGTATGTTAATCGGGAGATCGTATGAATTTTCAAGAAATTATTATGACTTTACAGAAATTTTGGGCAAAGCAGGGCTGTCTTGTATGGCAGCCTTACGATTTAGAAAAAGGTGCGGGTACTTTTAACCCCGCTACTTTTTTACGGGCTTTGGGTTCTAAGCCATGGAGCGCCGCTTATGTTGAGCCTTCCAGAAGACCTACTGACGGCAGGTATGGCGAAAATCCTAATAGGCTTCAACATTATTATCAATTTCAGGTGATTATGAAGCCGGCTCCAAAAAATATACAGCAAATTTATTTAGAAAGTTTAAAAGCAATGGGTTTAGATCCCAAGAAGCACGATATAAGATTTGTTGAAGACGATTGGGAATCTCCGACTCTTGGCGCTTGGGGGCTTGGTTGGGAAGTTTGGATTGACGGTATGGAAGCAACGCAGTTCACTTATTTTCAACAGGTTGGAGGAATATCTCTAAATCCTATTTCGGTTGAAATTACATATGGGACCGAGCGCCTTGCCATGTATGTTCAAAAGAAAGATAACATATATGAGTTGCAATGGAACGACACTGTGACTTATGGCGATATTCACCTTGAAGATGAAAAACAGTGGTCTGCTTATAATTTTGAAAAAGCTAATGTTGATATGTTAAAAAGACATTTTACCGATTGGGAAAATGAAGCGAAGAATCTTATTCAAAATGAACTTCCTCTTCCAGCATATGATGCTGTTATGAAATGCTCCCACCTGTTCAATTTGCTTGATGCTAGGGGGGCAATTTCAGTCTCTGAAAGAGTTGGTTATATTCTTAAGGTTAGGACTATGGCAAAATCTGTTGCTGAAAAGTATTTGGCAACGGTTGATGACGTCAATTTAGATGTTGTTGCAAATAAATAAAATTCGTTACAAAACTCATGGAGCAAAGAATGTCTAATGATAATGAAAGAATAGCTTTACTTGAAATAGGAACGGAAGAAATTCCCACGTCGTATATTGAACCTGCTTTAAAACAAATTGAACAAACTGCTTTAAAAGAGTTTGCAAGTTTAAATATAAAGCACGGTTTAGTAAAAACTTTTGCCACGCCAAGAAGACTTATATTGATTGTTGAAAATTTATCTATTAAAAGCGAAGATAAGACTGAGGAAATTTTGGGACCTTCATGGAAAGCTGCAAAAGATATAAATGGGCAGTGGACTCAAGCGGCTAAAGGTTTTGCCGCAAAAAATGGAACTATATCCGACAAGCTGAATAAAAAGGTTACGGAAAAAGGCGAGTATCTCTCTTTTACAAAAAAGACAAAAGGTGAAAAAACTGAAAATCTCTTAACAGTTATTTTTCCAAAGATAATAAGCAGCATATCTTTCCCTAAAGCTATGATATGGGAAGAGAGCGGGTTTAAATTTGCAAGACCTATAAGGAACATAATAGCACTTTTTGGCAAGAAGATAATTAAATTTAGAATAGCTGACGTTGACTCTTCCAATTGGACGATAGGTCTTCATACTTATGACAGATCAAAAATAAAAATAGATTATCCTGAAAATTATATAACCGTATTAAAAAATAAATCCGTTTTAGTCGATCAGAATGCAAGACGCGAAGAAATGAAAAAGTCTATAGAGTTTGTGGTCAAAAGAGTCGGCAGTGTTGTTCCCGATGAGACTTTAGTTGACGAAGTAAATTATTTAGTTGAATATCCGTCGGCAGTTCTTTGCGATTTTGATAAAAAGTATTTAGATTTGCCTCCGGAAGTTCTTACAGTATGCATGAAAAAAAGCCAAAAGTGTTTTGCGGTCAACGATAAGAATGGAAAATTTTTAAATTGTTTTATCGGGGTTAAGAATGGAGTTTCCACATATTTGGACATAGCTAAGGAAGGGTATGAAAGAGTTGTTGCTGCAAGGCTTGCCGACGCTGAATTTTTTTATAAGAACGATCTGAAAAGCGATCTTAACACTAATATTGAAAAACTTAAAGGCGTTGTTTTTCATAAAGAAATAGGAACTATTTATGAAAAGATTAAAAGGGTAAAAAAGATAGCGTTTCTTTTCAATAAAGAATTCAACATGCAAATGGATGAAAAATCACTTGAAAGAGCTGTGATGCTTTCAAAAGCTGATCTAGTAAGCGAGATGGTGTTTGAATATCCGGAGCTTCAGGGCGTTATGGGCAAAATTTACGCTTTGAAATCAGGGGTAGATACCGATGTTGCAGAATCTGTTGAGCAACATTATTGGCCCTTGAGTGCGTCCGGAAAACTTCCTTCAAATAAATTGGCTTCTTTAATATCTTTGGCTGATAAAATAGACACTTTAGCAGCGAACTTTTCAATTGGGCTTGAGCCTTCAGGTTCGGCTGATCCTTACGGGCTTAGAAGAGCCGGAATAGGATTTATAAGGATTGCGACGGAAATTCTCCCTAATAAAGGATTAAGCTCTGCAATTGAAAAGGTATTTGAGTTTTTGCCGGAAAATATAAAAAGTAACCCAAAATCTAAAACGGCTTACGAGAAACTTGTTAATTTTTTACGCCAAAGGATAGAAGGTATTCTTGAATCTGAAGGCTATAGTTTTGATGAGGTTAAATCTGTAATTAATGTTTTATGCGATAATAAATTTAAAGATTTGGGTTCTTTTCTGCCAAAACTTGCAGCTTTAAAGAATGCAAGACAAAAAGGCGATTTCTCGTCTATTTCCGCTGTTTTTAAGAGAATAAACAATATTTTAAGTCAGGCAAGAAAACAAAATATTGATATTTTGGATATTATAAATGAAAGTTTATTAGCAGAAGATGCAGAAAAAAATCTATTTGATTGCGTTAAAAAGACAAAATTAGAAGTTGCTGAATATATTTCTCAAAATAAATATGCCGAAGTTTTTGATAAGGTTTTAGAAATAAAACCTAGTATTGACGGATTTTTTGAAAAAGTTATGGTAATGTCAGAAGATGCTAAAATAAAATCAAACAGAATATCTTTGTTAAATTACACAAAGGATATTTTCGCAGAATTTTTAGATTTCTCGGCTTTGCAGTAAAAATAAGTTTAATGTAACGTAAATTTGTAAAAATATATTCTAATATCTTATTTTCGTCACTCAATTTGTTTACTAATAAGCGCTGTTTAAGAAGATACCGCTTTATCAGTTGGACAATTAAGAGTTAAAGTGGTCTTTCTTCTGTTTTACGACGGCGTTTTTTTGTTTTTTGCATAAATCTGTTTGACAAAGATAACTTTTTATGCTAGTCTTTATAGGTTATTAGCGACAAGGTTGTTTAGTTCTATAAGAAGATTTAAAATCCTTTCAGATCATTTGAAGGGCCCGTAGCTCAGTCGGTAGAGCACCTCACTTTTAATGAGGTTGTCGTGCGTTCGAGCCGCACCGGGCTCATCTGCTCCCATCGTCTAGGGGTCTAGGACACAGGATTTTCAATCCTGCGACACGAGTTCAAATCTCGTTGGGAGCGTATTTTATTAACAGTAGGCGTGTTCACGCCAAACACTATAAACCCTTTAGACTTTTTAAAAAAATTTAAGAGGTTATTTTATGGAAGGCAATTATGTCAACATTAGTTGTTTTAGGAACCCAGTGGGGAGATGAAGGAAAAGGAAAAGTCGTCCATTATCTCGCCAAACAGGCGGACTACATTGTACGCTATCAGGGCGGCAATAACGCAGGTCATACTCTAATCTATGAAAATAAACCTTTTGTGCTCCATTTGATACCGTCGGGAATACTTTTTCCGAAAAAATATTGTTTAATTGGGAACGGGGTTGTTGTTGACCCTAAAGCTCTAAAAGAAGAAGTCAATGTATTAAACAAAAAGAAAATTCCCGTAAAAAGTAGATTTTTTATAAGCGAACAGGCTCATGTTATACTTCCTTATCACAAAATTATTGACGGAATTCTTGAGGAAGGTAACGTTAAAATAGGCACTACCAAAAGAGGGATAGGTCCTTCTTATTCCGATAAGGTAAAAAGAATAGGCATAAGGGTGATTGATTATTTAGAGAAAGACGTTTTTGCGGATTTGCTTGATAAAAATCTGATAGAAAAAGCTCCTATTTTGGAAAAGAGCGGAATAGATATTAAGAAGTTAAAAGAAGAAATTTTAAAAGACCATAAAGAACTTTCAAAATTTATAAAGCCTTTTGTTGCCGATACGAGTCTTATGGTTGAAAATGCGATAAATAAAAAAAAGAAAGTTCTTTTTGAAAGCGCTCAAGGCACATTGCTGGACTTAGACTTTGGCACATATCCTTTTGTAACGTCATCTAACCCTATTGCCGGCGGAGTATGCTCGGGGGTAGGCTTAGGTCCTACAAAAGTAAATAATGTTTTGGGTGTGGTAAAAGCTTATACCACAAGAGTTGGCGAAGGTCCTTTTGCCGTGGAGCTTTTTGACAAAATGGGTGATTTCTTAAGAGAAAAAGGTGGAGAGTACGGAGCAACTACGGGAAGACCTCGTCGCTGCGGTTGGTTTGACGCCGTAGTTGTACGCCATAGCGTAAGAGTAAGCGGTATAGATCATTTGATTTTGACTAAGCTTGATTGTATGGAAGATATAGATACTATTAAGATATGCGTAGCTTACAAGTATAAAGGTAAAATATATAAAGACTTTCCTGCATCAAGGACTGTGCAAAAATACGCCAAGCCCGTATATGAAGAAATGCGGGGATTTAAAGGTAAAGTTAAAGGTGTTAATGACTTTAAAAAATTGCCTCTAAATGCTCAGAAGTATGTTAAACGTTTGGAACAGCTTGTAGGCGCGCCGATTGATTTGATTTCACTTGGAAGAAAGAGAGAAGAAACTATTGAAGTAAGAAAAGGCATGAAATGGTTTTAACATGAATGTAAAACTTTTAAAGTCAACCAAAGATGCTGAAAAAATTTGTGCGGTAGCTGCCAGACTGTGTTACAGCGCTGCGAAAATTGACGATATTGATGAAAATTTTACTCCTGATAAGGTTAAAGATTTATTGAGCAAAGTTATTTCTTCAGGACATCATTCTGTGCTTGAACACGCATCTTTTACATTTGGTGTTGAAGGTGTGTCGCGTGCTTTGCTTGCTCAGCTTACAAGGCACAGAATAGCTTCTTTTTCGGTTCAGAGCCAAAGATATGTAAAGTTTAAGTCTGGCGTTGATTTTGTATTTCCAGATACCCTAAAAAAAGATGAGAAACTTTTGGAAAAATATAATAATTTTTTAAAAAGTACTGAAAACTTATATAAAGAATTTTTAGATGCCGGCATTCCTGCGGAAGACGCAAGATATATTCTTCCAAATGC
>JAISDY010000005.1 GCA_031264425.1 Endomicrobium sp.
GAACCCAAAAAAGAAAATACAGGAAGAACATTTAATAGCAATACGCCGACAAAAGCCGTTCTCTCATTGTAAAGTTTTTTAACGCATATAAAAAATACCCACATTGCGAAAAAGAAAATTAAAACTGTGGGAAATCTTACTGCAAATTCATTGTTGCCGAAAACTAATGTTGACGCTTTAATTATATAGCCAATTAAAGGGGGGTGGTCAAAATACGAAAAGTCCAAAAATTTAGAATATACCCAGTAATGAGCCTCGTCTATAGTTAGTCCTATCTTACCTATTATTAACAGCCGCAATAGCGTTGTGGCAACATTTACGATCCAAAACCATAACTTATAATTCATTTATCTTCCCGTTAATTTAAGTTTTAAAACTTTGAATAAGTATGTTATTAAAGTTCCTGGGCGAAGTTTTGATTTGCCTGAAAATCTGGCAAGGAATATTATCGGGTATTCTTTGACTTTCAAATTATTTTCTTTAATTTTGTATAGAACTTCAGTAACTATGAAAGGGTCGCTTGCCGTTAATTCGGCTGCGAATTTAGCTAGAGCTGATCTTTTAAACATTCTATAACCGGAAGTAGGATCCTGTATTTTAACTCCCAATACAAAAGACAAATACCGTCTTGAAAAATTGCTTACTATTTGTCTGAGTATTGATCTCTCCTCATCTTTTCCGCCGTTGATATAGCGCGATCCTATAACCACGTCGCAATTTTCTATTGTTTTTAAAAATTCCGTGATATATTTAGGGGAATGGGAGCCATCCCCGTCCATTTCAACTATATAATCGGCTTTCATATCAAGAGCTTTTAAGAATCCGTCTTTGCCGGCATATCCGCGACCTTTTCTTTCTTTTCTTAGTAGAAGATGCACTTTATTATTTGTTTTTGATATTTCTTCAACTATTTTATACGTTCCGTCGGGAGACATATCGTCCACAATCAAAACATCCGCATTGGCTCCGCAATTTAAAATTTCATCAATCACCAGCTTTATATTGGAAGCTTCGTTATATGTCGGCACCATTACGACGGTTTTCATAAAAACCTCTATTTGAACTGTAAGATAGAAACTTATAAATTATAAATATTGCCCAATTGCTTTTATAACATCTTTTGCCACGATTGACTCCATACAGTTATCAATTAAATCGCACTCCTGCTTATAACAAACCACGCAGTTTTTATTAGACTGTATTTTTACGCCTTTGGAGTATATTTCTATTTCATTGGCTGAAGTTGGACCAAAAAGAGCCACGATATTTTTTTTAAGTCCGGTGGCAGCGTGCAAAGCCATAGTGTCTCCGCACAAAACTACGTCGCATAGATTTATTTTTGCAAAGAAATCCGGAATAGTATTATCAATTCCAGTTGATATAACGTTTGGCATATTTTCTTTTAAAATCAAGTCAATTTCGCTTTTATCCTGAGCGCCGCCGAGCAATAAAACGAAATATCCTTTTTGCGAGAAATATTTTGCGGTTTCAATAAACCCTTTTGATGTCCATTTTTTTAATTTCCACCTATTGCCCGCTCCGGGGTTTATGCCTATAATTTTTTTATCGCGGGTTATATTGTTGTCTTTTAAAAATTTCTCAGCTTTCTCTATTGAATTTTTTTGCAATGGAACAATTATTTCATAGTCGTCTTTTGGCAGTTCGGCTATTTTGGACATCCAATATTGATATGTAAAAGCGTTGGCTTTCTTAAGTTTATCATAAGCGCTTGTTTTAAGCCATTCTTTAGTGTAATTATTTGAAGTTATGATGTTTCTGTGATCGTCCAAAGTAAACCCTAGCACTTCTTTTTTGTTTGAAAGTTTTGTAATAGATAAACTTTCAAAAGCCAAATCTAAGTTGACGACAATGTCAAAAAATTCGTTTACAAGATATTTTATGACATTTCCGTCGTTATGTATTATTCTATCTATCAGATTATTGCCTTCAAGAACAGCGGCGTTTTTTATATCAACAATCCAAGATATTTCGCTTTTAGGGTAAACTTCTTTTAAACCGTTTAAAAGAAAAGTAGTTCTTAAAACATCGCCCATAGCTCCAAGTTTAACAATTAAAATGCGTTTATTATCTTTCTTGGCTGAAAGTTTTGAATAGTTTTTGCACTCTTTACAAACGGCGTTGTTATTTTTTTGGTAAACACAAGGTCTGTCTAACGGAAATTTAGAACAATCTGTAAAAACTTCAAAAGAATCGGTTTTTATCATAATTTATAAAGCTAGCAAATCTTGCCCGACATTGCAATACCGTGTACAAAGTGGTAAAATCATTAGTCGATGAATTCATTTAGTGGAGTTTTTATGGATAAGTTATTTTGCGGAAAAAACGCTTTTTTTATTGCCGATTTTGTCGTTTTGTTTAAAATATTTTTATCCGCTTCTATAGAACTTCACCCGGACGAGGCGTATTATTGGCTTTGGTCCCGGCATTTAGCTCTAGGATACTTTGACCATTCTCCAATGGTGGCATGGTTTATAAAAGCAACCACCTTATTTTTCAACTCTGAGGCGGCGGTAAGATTTTCTTCTATAATAACGACTATAATACTCAGCTTTTTGATATGGAATCTGGCTAAAAAACTTTTTAATGAAACTATAGCCGCTGCGTCCGTTATCGTGTTAAATACTTTGCCTGAAATGATGACAGCCTCTATAATAATAACCCCAGACACGCCCGTATTTTTGTTTTTCTCCCTGAGCGTTTATTATTTGTCGCGTTTGATTGAAAGTGACCAAACAAAGTATTGGTATATAACAGGCTTGTTTTTTGGATTGGCTCTTCTCTCAAAATATACCGCCGTATTGTTTGGTTTAAGTCTTTTTGTATATATAATTGCAGACAGAAAATGGCGCTGGTTTAAAAATAAACGTTTTTATTTTATGCTTATTGTCTCTTTCATTGTGTTTTTGCCTGTTATTATTTGGAATTTACGGCATGAGTGGGTGTCTTTCACATTTCAACTTCATCACGGCTTGACGAGCAATAAAATTCATTTTGATTATATTTTTGACTATTTGGGTTCACAGTGTCTTGCCGCGGGTCCTGTTATTTTTATTTCCGGTATTGTCGTGGCAATCGGTTATTTTTGTTCAAAGAATTCAAAAAAGATTTTTATCGCATCTTTTTCTGTGCCAATAATAATGTTTTTTTTGTTCACGGCTTTAAAAAGAAATCCGGGAGCAAATTGGCCCGCCTTTGCCTATTTTGCCTTCAGCATTATGTGTTGCGCTTATTTGCTTGAAAATAACTCAAAAATAAAAAGAAAGATTCTAATATATGGAATAGCGTTTAATTTTGTCATATCTTTTCTTTTGGGTTTGCACGTTAAGTATGCGATTGTTCCTTTGAGGCTTTTTTCACGTCATGCCGCTGTTGCCGACGCCACTAATTGGTTCTACGGTTGGAAGGAGCTCGGAGATAATCTTGTAAAAAGAAATATTAAATACGTTATAGCCGACACCCAGCAGTGGGGTGGCGCTATGGCTTATTACACAAAGAACAAATTACAAGTATTAACGGGACTGTCGCCTGTAAATCAGTTTAAGTATTGGACTATTCCGGACGACTTGCCTTATTCAAAAGTTGCGGTTGTAAATGTGGATAAAGATATGGAAGACGATTTTAGTAAAATTAAAAATGCTGATATTATAATGGTTTCAAGAAACGGAATTCCTATTCGTCAATACGTGGTTGTTGAAAGCGACGGTTATGAAATAAAAAAGTAATTGAATTGCGAAAGACAAAATAGTACAATTCCAATCTATGAGATACGCGGTTGCGATTTTAATGTTTCTGTTTGCGGCATCTTCTCTTCTTGCGGATCAGTCTGATTCGGTAAACGTCTCCGTTACGCCGACAATTTCTCTTGCTTTAGATTATGACTTGCAATTTAGAGCGGCATATTATTCAAATATAGACTATACGTCAGCAAAGCGCAAATCGGTTGATATTTTTTCTCAATATTTAAATTTAAATGTGATAGGAAAATTTGACAAAAGAATTGAAATGTCTGCAAAAATTGCCTCATACGGTTTTTCCGGAAAATATGATAATGCTTTTGCAATGCCTTACGAAGATGAAGATAAAGATTTTTCATTCTTTTTAGAAACGGCTTTTCTTAAATTTAAGACAGAAAAAGATTTTCCTCTTCCATATACCATATATATTGGGAAACAAGAATTTCATTACGGCAGCGGACTTGTAGTTGACAGCGATAACACAGGACTGCTTGGAGCTGAGGCAACGGTTGAGCTTTCTAAGTTTTTAACAATAGACATGTTTGCTTCAAAAGTTCCAAATGAAAATTTTAGTTTTTATGGAGTCAATTTTAATTTTGATTCTTTGATTGAGTTTACAATCTGCCAAGAACGCAATAATTCCGGGTTTTTATATAAAAAAGGATTATCTACGAAAGATCTCGCGGATAATTCAAATAATTCAAATAAAATTGAATACGATAATAAAACTTTTTACGATTTACGCATAGCAAGCGAAGGAAAAAAGTATGGCTATGCCGTTGAAGCCGCTCAACAAAAAGGTCGCTTATCAAAAGACACTGCGGAAAAAGTTGATTACGACGCGTATATGCTTAGTTTAAACGGGGCGTGGCATGGTGAGATATTAAAAAAAGACGCCGACGCTAATATTTTATTCACATATTCCGGAGCTAAAGGGGAAAATTGCTTTAGCCCTACGTTTGCAAAAAGATACAACGGTTTGCAAAGAATAGGATATGGAACGTTATTTGCCGCAAATACCACCGATTCTTTTGTTGTAATACCAAACGGATATTATGGAATAAACACATTGGGATTCTCTTTTGGTATTTGCCCGTTTAATGCGGTCGGTGCGGGAATTGCCTACTTCCTTTTTTCAGCGTCGGATGCGCCTGCTGACGCCGGAGACACTGGATTTGCTAAAATTTACGGAGCAAAAGCGGATTTAGGCAAAGAGTTTGATTTTTTTGTTAAATATAAATACAAGCATTATTTTGATGTAATTTTTGATTTTGCATTTTACACGCCGCCGTCAAAAGCGGATAAAGTTTTTGCAAATACGGATTCATCGTATTTATTCCAAGTGGGAATAATTTCAAGGTTCTAACATGAAAAAAGTTTATTTGGCTTTTTTGTGGCATCAGCATCAGCCTATGTATAAAAATCCATCCACGGACGTGTATGAGCTTCCGTGGGTAAGGCTGCATGCTACCAAAGATTACTACGACATGGTCGCAATACTTGACGGTTTTCCTAAAATAAAATCCAACATAAATTTAGTTCCATCTTTGTTAATGCAGCTTGAAGAGTACGCTTCGGGAAAAGCCAAAGACAGATTTATGGATTTAACCTTAAAAGACGCAAAACTCTTGACGCAAGATGAGAAAACTTTTATTTTGGCAAATTTCTTTTTAGCAAACTTAGAGAATATGATTTTGCCTTTTCCACGTTACTCTCAGCTTTACGACAAGAAATCTCAAAAATTAGACGGAAGCATGTTTGAAGAGCGGGATTTTAGAGATTTGCAGGTTTGGTTTAATTTGTCGTGGTTTGATCCTTATTGGCGAAAAAGCGACGAATTTATTAAATTTTTGCACGATAAAAGGAAAGATTTTAGCGAAGATGAAAAAAGAAAACTTGTTGATAAACAGATTGAAATCTGCGGAAAGATAGTTTCTAAACATAAAGAAGCTCAAGATAGAGGACAGATTGAAGTTACCGTAACGCCTTTTTATCACCCAATTCTTCCTTTGCTTTGCGACACAGACGCGGCAAAAGAGGCGACGCCTGTCATAAATTTGCCTCAAAAAAGATTTGTTCATCCTGAAGACGCTTTATGGCATATTGAAAACGCCGTTTCTTATTATGAAGAACGGTTTGGCGTTAAACCGTCGGGAATGTGGCCTTCGGAAGGGTCCGTGTCAAATACCGCCGTTGAACTTATTTCCAAAGCCGGAATAAAGTGGACGGCGACGGACGAAGCGGTTTTGTTTAACAGCGTAAAAGACATATCAAGCGACAGAAGGCATTTATTTAAGCCGTTTCAATTAAATATAAACGGTAAAAATTTAAACATAATTTTTAGAGATCACGGGCTTTCTGACTCCATAGGGTTTGTGTATTCCAAATGGAATGCCGAAGATGCCGCAAATGATTTTATAGCTAAGATTAAAAGTATAGGAGAATATGCGGGCTCGCTTACGGACTATCCTCTCGTATCCGTCATTTTAGACGGAGACAACTGCTGGGAGTATTATAAAAACGACGGTTGGGATTTTTTAACCAAACTTTACGAAAAATTAAGTGTTGACGACGACATAGAAACGGTGAGAGTAAGCGACTATCTTGCAAAATTTCCTCCGAAAGACATAATAACAAATTTAACGGCAGGATCGTGGATTAACGGAAATTTTGGCGTTTGGATAGGTAGCGCTGAGGATAATAAATCTTGGGATTGTTTATCTGCCACAAGAGATGCTTTGATAGACAAATTAAATTCGGGCTATTCCGAAAATATAAAAACGGCTTGGAATGCTTTTCATGCGGCTGAGGGATCTGATTGGAATTGGTGGTATGGGGACGATCATTCTTCATCAAACGACACTGATTTCGATTTTTTATACAGGCGGCACTTGATAAAAGTGTACGAGTCTCTCGGAGTAGCCGCGCCTGAAATCTTGTTTGAGATAATAGGGAATAATTCCAACCAAAAGTACGCTCTAAATCCGACAGCGTCCATTTCTCCAAAGATTGACGGTAAGAGTTCAGATTTTGATGAATGGAAAAAGTCAAGTTTCTATAAAACCGGCGCAAGTGGCGGGGCAATGCATCAAGTTTCTACAGTGTTAAAATCTTTCAATTATGGTTTTGACTCTGATAATTTATATTTAAAATTTGATTTTAATGAAGAATCTTTAGAACAACTTTCTTTAAAAATAGCATTCTTAAAGCCTATAGAAACAAATGTAATTTTAAGTTTTAAGTCAGACAATAAAACGCTAG
>JAISDY010000044.1 GCA_031264425.1 Endomicrobium sp.
CCAAAAAGTGTTGCTTAAACTGCACCATACCCGCCGATGTAAAAAGTAACGTTTTATCGCCAGACGGGATAAGCGAGTCCGAAGGAACCACAACGCACCCATTGTTTTCAAAAAAATTAAGAAATTCCGCTCTGATTTTAGATGATGGTTTATTCATAATGACAAGATTTTACTAAAAAATTTATACCGTCGCAAACTATATAGTCTTTATAAGAACAAGTTTTACCAAACGAAAATTTAGAGTGTTAAAAAGATAATTAAAGAAGAATAAGCCAAATCTTAACTCAAGAGCACATTGCATTGGTAAGCGACAGCATACAATTTATCGTTGATTTAGAAAAAGGCAAAGACAGTGGCAGTGGTAAAACTCTTAAAATAACATATAAACTTTGAATTACTGATGAGAATTAATATATTGAAAAAACTTAACTTTCAGAGACTATAAAATGAAAGGCTCCGGGAATCAAGGCTAATTCCCGGAGCCTTTCAAACTTCATTAGCAATCGCTTCTACTCACAATCGCCATCTCGATCTAGTGCCATCTGATTAAAGACAGCATATATAACGTAATCTACTCTTGTATAACTTACAAAGGAGCTAAACAAAGAACAGCACGTCGCTACAAATAGACCGCATCTTTTTAATTCTTAAGACTATAGGAATATAATATAAAAATTCTGATTAAATGATTAAAAGAATTGTGAATTTTTTGAAAAAAAACAATATGCTTTTTAATCATGCCTTAAAGCATCAATAGGATTTAGCAGAGAAGCTTTTCTGGCAGGCCATACTCCGAAAATTAATCCGATAAATACTGAGAAACCAAACCCAAGTATTATTGAAAAAGGCGTGATAATCGTATCCCATTCTGCAAATTTGCTTATTATAAAAGATATCCCAGCGCCAACAATTATTCCTATAAGTCCGCCGACACAACAGACAAAAATAGATTCTATTATAAATTGGAATAAAATATCCGTATTGTTTGCCCCTATAGCTTTTCTTAAACCTATCTCTTTAGTTCTTTCAGAAACGGAAACAAACATTATGTTCATAATTCCGATTCCACCCACAAGCAGGCTTATAAAAGCTATGGATCCCAAAAGAAGTGAAAATGCTTTTCCCATCGCTTCCATTGCCGCTTGAATTTCCGCCATATTAATTACTCTTACTGCATCTCTCTCTGACGACGGTAATCTGTGGGTAAACAATAATCTTGTTTTTATCTTCTCACCCACCTCATTCATATCGGCGTCACTTTTAACTTGAACGTCAAGATAATGCAATTCTTTTGAACCAGCAAACCTGTACATTGCCGTGTTCAAAGGAATAAGAATTTTATCATCTTCGTCACGCCAACCCTTAGATCCCTTTGGCGGCAACACGCCTATGACTTGGAAATCTATTCTGTTGATTTTTATATACTCACCCACAGGATTGAAGTCTTCATTGCCAAAAATTTCTTTTACGACTGTTTTGCCTAAGACTGCGACTCTCGCTCTTAAATTATCCTCGTCTTTAGTGAAAAATCTTCCTAACACAGGATATGATCCTCTCGTCTGTGGAAAATTCGGCGACACGCCTTCAACCCTTGTATTATAGTTATTGCCTTTTGCAACAGCTTGACCGCGCCCCGTAATATAACCGACAATACCCTCATCTTCTATTTCCGGAATATTATCTTCCAAATCGAGAATATCGTCCTCCAGTATTCTCATACGGGCGCCCACATCATAAGAAATCCCTTGTTTTTGAGACGAGCCAGGAGAGACCATTAAGAGGTTTGAGCCAAGACCTGAAACCTGATCTTCAATAGATTTCTTTGCTCCTGTTCCAACGGCAAGCATAGCTATCAAACTTGCAACGCCAATCATAACGCCAAGTATTGAAAGGACAGACCTCATCTTATTTCCCGTAAGAGACCCAAAAGCTTGCACACAATAGTCTTTGATTCTTGCCAGCGAAAAAGGTTTACGCTTAAACTGCCTAGAATGGTGCTTTGACACGCCGGTGCTTTCAGATTCATTTTTCTCGTCAGACAATATAAGACCGTCTTGCACCTTTATTATCCTTGTCGCATAAGTCGTAAGTTCAGGCTCATGGGTAACCATAACTATGGTTATTCCTGAAGAATTCAAATCTTTAAGTATTTTTATAATTTCTTTTGTTGATTTTGTGTCTAAATTGCCTGTAGGTTCATCAGCAAAAATTATAAGAGGTTTGTTTATTAAAGCTCTCGCAATAGCAACTCTCTGTTGCTGTCCGCCGGATATTTCGCTTGGGCGGTGAGTTATACGTTCGGAAAGCCCCACCATTTCAAGTAGTTTGGCAGGATCTTCATGCTGCTGCGCATCTTTTGACCCTGAATACATTGACGGAAGAGCGACATTTTCTAATATTGTAAGTTTTGGTAAAAGATTAAACTGTTGAAAAACAAAACCAAGATAATGATTTCTTAACGCCGCAAGCTCGTTATCTGAATATTTTGAAATTTCTATGCCGGCAAGCTTATACGATCCTTCAGAAGGCTTATCCAACAATCCTAATATATTCAAAAGCGTTGATTTTCCGCTTCCCGAATGCCCCATAATAGCAACAAATTCACCTTGTTCTATGGTTAAATCTATGCCGTGAAGCACAGGAACATCAAGCTCTTCCAAATGGTATGTCTTTTTTATGCCTTTAAGCTCTATTACGTTCATTATCTTTTATCCGGTTAACTGTATTATTTTTTAGTCATTAAAGATTTTTTCGTTTTTTTCTTCTGATCAAGAAGCACGAGTGTCTCATCAGGATTTAACCCCGACAAAATTTCAATATATTTACCGTCTGAAACCCCTGTTTTTACTTCTCTTACTTTGAACTCGCTTTTTCTTGAATTTTCCGTTTTCACCGTTACTGTTTTTTTGCCATCTTTCTCAGTAACAAAAACATTCGGGATAGACAACGCGCTGTCTTTTGAATCGGCGGTTATAACCGTTGTGGCTGTCATGCCAGATCTAAACACTTCGGGTTTTTTCAAAGGTCTTATCTTTACTTCGTAAACTATAACATTGTTGATATTGGCGGAATCATACGATATATGCTCTATAATACCTTCAAAATATTGGTTTGGATAAGCATCCAAAAACATGTTTACTTTATTTCCTATCTTTATATATCTAAAATCTGTCTCGTCTATATTGACACTAACAATCAAATCGTCAGCCATACGTAAAACAGCTTCCGCCTGAGTTATTGTTTGACCCGGCTCTTTTTCTCTACGGATAATAAACCCCTTCATGGGAGCGACTACAGGAGTAGGTCTATATATTTCCTGCCAACGTTGAAATTCCGATTCGCTGACAGCTCTTGCGGCATCAATCATAGCGGCTCTCTCTGACGAGCTTACCCAGAATATAATCTGTCCTTTCCTAACCGCATCCCCTTCATTGACAAGAATCTCTTCAATTCTGCCCGGTACTGGCGATTTAATCGGAATCATATTTCTTGCAGTTACGCCGCCCGTCACTCTAAACTCCATACGAAGATCTCTGGGCATAAGCTTTGCTTCCTGCTCTATTATTTGTTTTGGCGAGCTGAGACCAGAAATAATTATAAGAATTAAAATAAAAATTCCGACGCCAATAATAATTAATTTTTTCTTCTTTTTCATTTATTTACCCTCTTTATCTTTCATCGAAACTTTTCCCAAAAACCGTATCCATGCTATTTTAGACGAAATAGCTTTTTGCCTGTAAGCCAGCATATTCTTTTGATATGTTATGTAACTATCTTCAATAGTGTACCAATCTTCATATGAAATAAGTCCGTTTATATACTTTCTCTTTGCTATGTCAGTCTGCAATTTACAAGATTCAAGATAAAAATTACCAACTGTAAGAATTTCATAATCGTTAACCCAGTTATTGTAAAATTGTATAGCGTTCAACTTGAGCACATTTTTTGTATTTCTAAAATCTTCGGCAGCTATTTTTTCTTGCGCGGCTGAAGATTTTGTATCAAAAAATCTTTTCCCTCCACTAAACAACGGATAGCTCAAATTTAACGCAGCGCCCCAAGATTTATTTTCATCCCAAGTTTTATCATATCTGTGACGATTGATCTGTCCTGTAAGATCAATACTTGGCAACCATTGTCCTTTGTTCGCCCAATTTACGGCTTTAGCATAAT
>JAISDY010000056.1 GCA_031264425.1 Endomicrobium sp.
TTCAAAATTTTACAGATGTTGACGATAAGATTATAAAAAGATCTCTGGAAAGGAATATTAAGCCTAGCGAGCTTGCTCAGACTTACATAGACGATTATTTTGCTCAAACAGATAAGTTAAATATTTTAAAAGCAGAAATTTATCCGAGAGTAACGCAAATGATACCTGAAATAATAAGTTTTGTAAAAGAGCTTATAGATAAAGGGTTTGCTTATGAAGCTGACGGCGACGTATATTTTTCAGTAGCTAAATTTAAAGATTATGGAAAACTTTCCAAGAAAAAGCTTGACGATTTGAAAGCAGGCGCCAGAGTGGGAATTTGCAATGATAAAATTGCCGCATGCGATTTTGCTTTGTGGAAAAAGACAAAAGAAAACGAGCCTCAAGAAGCCTCTTGGGAAAGCCCATGGGGAAAAGGGCGTCCGGGCTGGCATATAGAATGTTCCGTTATGTCGTCAACTTTGCTCGGAGACACCATAGACATACACGGAGGGGGGCAAGATTTGATATTTCCGCACCACGAAAATGAAATTGCCCAAAGCGAAGCAAAAACCGGCAAACCTTTTGTTAAATATTGGATACATAACGGCTTTGTTACTGTAAACAAAGAAAAGATGTCAAAATCTTTGAACAATTTTTTTACTTTAAAAGCCATATTTGAAAAATATGATCCTAGGGTTGTCCGCTATTACCTTTTAACACAATACTATTCTAGCCCTTTGGATTTTTCAGACGCCGGGCTTGACACAGCAAAGAATACTTTGCAAGGAATGGACGACGCATACTTAAGACTTCTTTCTTCTACTAAAGAATCAGCTAAAGAAATAACCGATAAGGATTTGCTGGATTTACAAGAAAGCTTTTTACAAGCGCTAGATGATGATTTTAACTCTGAAAAAGCATTATCTTATCTTCATGAATTAAAGAATATAATATTAAAAGAACTGTTTACTGCAAAACCGCAAAGACTTGCGCAATTAAAAAAACTTTACGAAGATCTTGCTGAAACTTCTTTAGGAATTCTTTTGCCTAAAGAACAAAATAATAATGACGAGTTACAGAAACTTTTGGAAGACAGGAATGAAGCCAGAAAAAATAAAAATTGGTCGGAGTCAGACAGAATTAGAAACATCATAGATGAAAAAGGCTATAAAATAGTTGACAATAAAGACGGTTCATCAGTTCTTATGAAAAAGATCTAGGTTTTAACTCTACGCATCTTTGAACTATTAGAGGAATCTCTATGAATTCCCAACTCAGCAATATTGGCTTAGCCAAATCTATGAAATCCAAGACACTGTCTTGTATGGATTTTTAGAAAAAAGGAATATTTTAAATTGGGCGCCTTCTTATATTTCCCAAACAGGTATGGAGATAATATCTTTGTGTTTGGCAGAGATATTGTTTTTTCATATAGGCAAACTATAGCGCCTGTACCTATTTTTTTCTTAAAAACAGATAGCGTTTTAAAACTCCTACGATCTTCAATATTTGGGTTTGCGGTTTTCTTAACTTCTATTGGATATAAAGTCATATCTTTTTCAATAATAAAATCAATTTCTTTTTGATCTGTATCGCGGTAAAAGAAAATATTCGGTTAATTATACATAGCTATGCTATTTTAAACGAAAGGAATATAGTTGTCAAGAATATTAACACATAATTTTTAATTTCGCTCTAAAGTTATAACCGCTATTTCGCTTGTGTTAAACAATCTCATAGGAGGTCCCCAGAGACGAGTTCCGGAAGTTATATACAGGTTGGAATTATTATTCTTGTACAATCCATAATTATACTTCATAAAAAACTTACGCGCTATTTCAATCGGAGGGATTTGTCCGGCATGGGTATGTCCTGAAAGCTGTATTATGCCAATTCCTTGATCTGAAGAAATGTCAAAAGATTCCGGACGATGGCTTAAAAATAATATCGGATAACGCTTATCAACGTTTGACAGGGTTTTTGAAATATCTTCATTGCTTTGGTAATAAATATCGTCTATACCGGCGACATTTATAATATAGCCAACAACTATATTTTCGTTTCTTAAAGATTTAAAGCCCAATTTTTCCGTCATTGGAAAAAATTTATCTGTTCCTATGTAGAACTCGTGATTACCGGTAACTACAAAAACGCCGTACTTAGCTTTTAATTTGCCAAACCCATAATTAAGATACTCGTCATTTTTGTTTATGTCCATATCTATGACATCGCCCGTAATAACTATCATGTCAGGATTTAAAGCCATAACTTTATCAAAAATTTTGTTTATAACTTTTGAAGAAGAAAATTGATTAATGTGTACATCTGAAAGCTGCACAATTCTTAAAGAGTTTATCGGCAGATTTGGAACTTTCAAATTCACTTCTTTAACGTTTAGAATAAACGCAAAGTTTAACGAAGACCAAATCAAAGAGGCTATGCTTATAATTATTGTCACAAAAGTTGAGTAATACCTAAATTTTTTGATTTTAAATATGATGCGGTTGACTAAATTTACAATATCGTTTATCAAAATAAAAGAAAAGAATATGCTCCATATGCCCATACAAATATAGCCGACCGGTCCTATAATTGACATAATGGAGAGTTTATGGCGGTTGTGTATAAATGACAAAACGCTTATAATGCCAAAAACAGAGAACATTGCGTATAAATAAATGCTGTGAGGGCGCCGAATGCCTAAGCCTGAAGTTATCCTCCAAGATATATAGATATACCCGAACAAATAAAGCAATGATATTAAAACGAACATTACTTTCTCCTTAATTTATTCATAAGAGCAGTTCTTGCTTTTAAAAGAAACTCAACGGCTATGGGAGACAAATAATCAGGATATGACCACGGAAGTTTTATATAATTGTTTTTTTGATATATCGTTGTAACTTCGCCGTATATTCCTTTTTTTAAATAAATTCTGTGGCTGTAGTCTTTAGTTGTGGCAAGTATTACATTTGCCGGGGTTATATAGCCCGGATCAATATTTATTTTTCTTTTATTATCCATAGCAAAGGTATCTTCAATGGAGTTTGTAAAAACTTTTATATCAGCCAACTCCGCAGCGGAAACCAACTTTTCAAAAGAAATCCAAAAACGTTTTAAATTATCGCCCATTTCTGGATTATAATAGCTTGAAAAATCAAAAGGCATAACATCGCTTATTAAATCAATACTGCCTAATTTTTCTTTTAGCCTATCAAATGATTTTTGTTTTATTTCTTCATCTGAAGAAATTATTCCGCAAAACAATTTTACCTGTTTAGGTTCTCCTATAGCGCCCATCTTTCTCCTCTTTGAATTTCTTGCGGGTATATACTTGAGTTTACTACAAAAGTCTAAATTTGTAAAATCATTGCACAGAATGGGGTTTAGCAAATTTTTTCTGTTTAAATTTATATTATGTAACAATTCTGCAGCAAGGATGCCAATGAAAAAATCTTTTATTATTTTAATGTTTACGTTTTCTTTTACAATTTCAGCGTTCTGCACAAGAGATTTTATTGAAGGAATTGACTATACGGTGGATTTTCATGAAAAATCTCCTGAAATGGCGGCAACACTCCATGTCATTTTTGCGGGAGTTGTTCCAGAACCCAGCGAGGCTGAAAAAATAGTTAAACAAGAGTTAAGAATATACGGTAACAATCTTATAGCAAGCAACAAAGTTATGCGCATAGAAAAAAAAGAAAAGCGCTATAAAAACATTATCGGTTCAGCATGGAAAACAGACATTACAGATCCCGCAAATCCAATAAAAATAAAATTCACTGAAGATCTTGCCGCTTATGTGTGGCTTGGCAAAACAAAAACTATCGTTCCATTTCCTGACTACATGACTTTCCTAAAGAAAGAACAAAAAGACTTCAAGAAAAAACAACAACTAAATAAATCAAAAGAAAAAGACTAAGAAAAACTTTGCGTGTGACGCTTGCTTAGTAGAGACTATAACCTGCCGGCATAAACTGATGACAATAAACGCCCGAGTTTGTTGGGTAGATGAAAAACAAATGCCATCTAAATTAAAACATTCAGTCGCTATTTGTTTATTTTATGCGTATTCTTACTCATCTCTCATAGAACAAAACTCGCCGCACATTGTGCAAACGTCTTCTTGACGCGGAGGAAGTTTAGCTCTTTCTTTTGCAAACTTAATGGGATCAATGCAAAACTCTTTTTGTTTTTCCCAATTCCTTGCTTTACGCCATTTAGACATTTCGTCGTCCCACTCTCTTGCGCCGCGAATTCCTTTTACAATATCTGCCGCATGTGCTGCAATTCTTGCGGCAATCACACCTTCATGGACATCTTGGACGTCAGGAAGCCTTAAATGTTCCGCTGGGGTAACATAGCAAATAAAATCTACGCCTTTGGCAGCAGCCAAAGCTCCGCCTATAGCGGAAGTTATGTGATCATATCCGGGAGCAATATCCGTTACGAGAGGTCCTAAAAAGTAAAGAGGAGCATTGTGTCCTAATCTTTTGGCAAGAGTTACATTAGCTTCAACTTGATCTAACGGAATATGTCCGGGACCCTCTATCATAGACTGCACATCCGCAGCTCTTGCTTTCAAAACAAGTTCTCCTAAAACCGAGAGTTCTGCAATTTGAGGACCGTCCGAGGCGTCAAAAAGACATCCGGGTCTAAATCCGTCGCCAAGACTTAAAGTTATGTCATACTTCCTTGCTATTTCTAAAAGTCTGTCATACTGCTCGTACAAGGGATTTTCTTTTCCTGTAGCGTTTATGGCTTTTACCAAAAAAGAGCCTCCTCTGCTTACGGTTCCGGCAAGACGACCTTGACGATTTAATATCTCAACTGTTTCCTTATTTATACCGCAGTGCACCGTAATAAAATCAACACCCTGTTCGGCTTGCTCTTCTATAACGTCAAACAAGAGTTCGCCGTCAATCTGAGATATTTTTTTGCCTTTTGCCACAGTCCTACAAGCCGCTTCATAAATAGGCACTGTGCCCACTTGCACGGGACACGCCGCAAGTATTTCTTTTCTTGTTTGCGTTAAATTGCCGCCGGTGGATAAGTCCATAACCGCATCGGCGCCGGCTTTTACAGCAGTATCTAACTTTTGTAGTTCTTCAGCCAAATCTATATGATCTGGAGAAGTGCCTATATTAGCATTTACTTTGGTTTTAAGACCTGCTCCAACAGCTACAATTTTTTTAAGATCCCTATTAATATTTTTTGGAATAACTATTCTACATGTCGCAACGCCTTCTCTAACAAATTCTTCGCTCAAATTTTCTGTTTGAGCTGCTGCTTTAATCAAATCATTTGCTTTTTTATTTTTTGCATCTTCTATAAGTGTCATTTTGTTTCCCTCATTTTGAAACATATTTTTGATTTTAGATTCTCCAGTAGTCAGCCTTAATTATTAACAAAACATTTTTTAAGTTCTACAGATATGCCTTTTCCTTTAAAGCCAAAGACTTTATTTATTCATTATTTTTATCAAGAAATTTTTATATTTCATATAGACCTTTTTTTCTGTTGTGTAAGTTAAATATCTTTGTTTTTTGAAATCTGCAGACGTTTCGGGAACAAAGACTTTTGAATATTCTTCTAAAACTCTTAAAGATTCTTCCGCTCGTTTAAAGTTGGCAATTATTACGGCTGGCAATTCTTTTGCTGTTGTCTCTAGTATTTGCCTGCCTGAATCTTCAATAGAATCTCTTTCTTTTATAAGTTCGCCGTATTTATTTCTTAAAATTTTATCAATGCCGTGGCGTATGGAGCGAATATCTTTATAAAGAATCTTATCGTCAAGAATAAAACGCAAGCTGTCTTCAACAACTCTTAAGCCTTCGCGGCAACGATTTAAGTTTGCGTCTATTATTCTAAAAATAGATTTCTTACTGTTATTTTTTTTTAGTTTTTTATCCCAAGACACTACACCTTTCTTTACACTGCAAAAATTTGAAGTGTGCAAAATATTCTTTTTATTTTTTAGCGCCATATCTTTCCATTATTAAATTTATTAAATTTGTCGTGGATTTTCCTTTTACGAAAGGAAATCTGTAAACTTTTTTTACAAACTCTCTGCCTA
>JAISDY010000075.1 GCA_031264425.1 Endomicrobium sp.
GGTCTCCAAAAGCTTGGGTGGAAAGCTAAAGAAACAAAAGGAACTATGTATATATGGGTCGGACTTCCAGATTATTTAGCTAAAGAAGGATCTCTTTCCGTAGCTGAAAGACTTGTGAAAGAGACCGGCGTCGTTGTTTCTCCAGGCGTAGGATTTGGCAAGCACGGCGAAGGATACGTAAGAATGTCTCTTGTAACACACGACAAAAGATTCCACGATGCTCTTCTCAGGATAGGCAGGTTTACAAAAACTTCAATGAAATAAATGAGGTGTTTATGAACAAATATATCAATGTAGGGCTTGTAGGTTATGGGACGGTAGGAAAAGGCGTAGTTAAAATTTTGGAAGAAAACAAAAAAATAGCTTTAAGAAAAGTAGGCAAACCTATTCGCATAAAATCAATATGCGATTTAAGACCTATAGACAAACCTGAACTTTACGTAAAAAATTTTAAAGACATAATAAAAGACCCGGAAATAGATTTAATTGTTGAACTTATCGGCGGATACGAACCCGCAAGAACAATAATAATAGAAGCTCTTAAAGCCGGGAAAAATGTAGTAACTGCAAATAAAGCCGTTCTTGCAAAGTATTGGGATCAAATTTTTACAACGGCTCAAGACTGCCAAAAGTCAATATATTACGAAGCATCCGTTGGTGGCGTAATACCTGTGGTTCAAGGTTTAAGCGAAGGGCTAGCTTCGGAAGAAATTTTTGAAATAAAAGGAATTTTAAACGGCACAACAAACTTTATTTTGAGCGAAATGACAAAAAACGGCGTAAATTATGAAGCTGCTTTAAAAAGCGCGCAAAATTCGGGATTTGCCGAAGCTGATCCGTCTTTTGACGTTAATGGTATAGACACAGCAAACAAACTTGCAATTCTTTCTTCCCTTGCTTGGGGAGGCTGGATAAAAGTAAAAGATATATCCGTCAAGGGCATATCAGATTTAGATATTGAAGACGTTCTAATAACTCAAAATTTTGGTTACGACGTAAAACTTATAGGTTCCGCTGAAAAAACAAAAGACGGCATAGATCTTTCCGTACAGCCTTGCCTTGTAAATCACGATCATGCGTTTGCAACGGTTGAAAATGAATATAATGCCGTTATGATTACAGGAAAAGATTCTGGAGATGTTTTATTCTACGGCAAGGGCGCGGGACAGCAGCCTGCCGCAAGCGCCGTAGTTTCGGATATTATAAATGTTTCAAAGTTTATAGTTACAAATACCGCGGGGATTGTGCCGGATGTTGTCTATGATAAAAGGATAAAAATTAAAGTTCTTCATTCAGGCAGAAGCAAAGCCTCTTATTATTTAAGATTTTCAATTTTAGATAAGCCCGGCGTATTGTCAAAAATTTCCGGTATTCTCGGCAAGTTTAAAGTTTCGATTGCAAGCCTCACTCAATCTGACATAAGCGACAATGACTGTGCCCAGATAATTATAATTACACATAAAACCTGCAGAGAGAATTTGGAAAAGGCTTTAAAACAAATTAATGCCACAAAGTCTATAGTAAAGTCCAAAGTAGTAAAAATTAAAATAGAGATTTAGAATGAACAAGGACGCTATTTTCCCTAGAGTAAATAGCACAACTACCGTACTTTTAAAGAATATTGTTAAAAGCAAAAATATTTCTATTGGAGATTTTACTTATTACGATGATTTTGCTGATCCAATGCGTTTTGAACAAAACAATGTTATTTATCATTATCCAGACCTAAACAATGACAAACTTATAATAGGCAAGTTTTGCTCTATAGCCAACGGGGCGAAGTTCTTGTTTAACGCTGGCAATCACAGTTCGTCTTCTTTGGCAAATTTTCCATTTGCAATTTTTGAATATTTGTTTAATTTAGGATTGGAGATAACTACGGCGTGGAATAATAAAGGCGACATAGTGATTGGCAATGACGTTTGGATAGGTTACGATGCGCTTATAATGTCCGGCGTACATATTGGTGACGGGGCTATAATAGGCTCCAGAGCGGTAGTTACTCGCGATGTAAAGCCTTACGAAGTAGTTGGAGGTATTCCTGCAAAGGTTATTAAAAAAAGATTTAACGAAGATATTATTAAAGAATTATTGAATATACGCTGGTGGGACGCAGATATATTAAAAATAAAGAAAGCTATTCCTGAAATTGTGTCGGGAAATATAAAAAATTTAAGAGAACTATTATCTTAAAAAATAAAAGCAGTTTTCATTTTTGACAACTCGGTCAACCCTTATTTTAATAGATTGACCGAGTTTTTCATATGTTATATAATCACTAAGATTAACACCCTAAACGAGGCTTACAAATGGAAAATTTAATAATTGAAATTTTAAATGACAAACAAATAAATAAAGATGATGCTCTTAACCTTTTTGATTTAGAAATAGAAGATTTATGTTTTGTTGCTGCAAAAATAAGAAAAAAATATAAGGGTAACAAAGTAAAAGTTTGTTCTATTATAAATGCCAAATCAGGGCAATGCAGCGAAGACTGCAAGTTTTGCGCTCAGTCGTCTTTTAACAAAACTGACGTAAAAGTTTATCCTCTTCTTGATACAAAAAAAATAAAAGAAGTTTCCGAAAAAGCTTTAGAAAATATCGGCTGTTTTGGTATTGTTTCAAGCGGAAACGCTTTAAACGACAATGAAATAGACAAATTATGCGAAATGTTTAAACAACATAAAAAATCGTCACATCTTGGCGTGTCAATAGGAAGAATATCTGACGAAAGCTTTTGTAAACTTAAAGAAGCCGGTATAAAAAAAATGCATCATAATCTTGAAACTTCCGCAAATTTCTACCCAAATATTTGTTCTACGCACAGTTATCAAGAGAGAATAGATACATTAAAAAGAGCAAAAAATTTTGGATTTCAGATTTGCTCGGGAGGACTCTTCGGCATAGGTGAGAGCCTAAAAGACAGAATAGACTTGGCGTTTACTTTAAAAGAAATAGGCTCAGATAGCGTCCCTATGAACTTTTTTATGCCAATAAAAGGCACTGCGCTTGCGCATTTGCCGACACTAAAACCTATTGAAATCTTAAAAACTATAGCTGTTTTTAGAATAATATTGCAAACACCAGACATTATGGTTTGTGGAGGAAGAGAAATCAACTTAAGAGACTTACAGTCGTGGATATTTCAAGCGGGAGCAAACGGCATGATGACTGGCGGTTATCTTACCACATTAGGCAGAGATATTATTACAGATAAACAAATGGTTAAAGATTTAGGCTTGGAACTTGAATCCGAATAATTTATATGATTTAAATTTTACTTATTAAACAATTAAAACTTAAAGATAAGGCAGTACTTTCTTAAAATAGTAGATTTTAACTTTTATTATATTATAAACTATACTTAGAACTTGAGTTTAGTTGAGGCTTTCTAATGTTTTTTTACGCTGACTTACACATACACTCAAAATATTCCCGAGCAACAAGCAAGAGCTGTAACTTAGAAGAACTTGCAGTCTGGGCGCAAAAAAAAGGGTTAAGCGTCATCGCAACAGGCGATTTTACTCATCCTGCATGGTTTAATGAAATAAAAGAAAAACTTGTTCCTGCCGAAGCTGGGGTTTTCAAACTAAAAGATGATATTGAAAGACACATTTTCAAAAATAACTATCATTTAAGATTCCTGCTGTCAGTTGAAATATCAACCATATATAAAAAAGGCGAAAGAACAAGAAAAGTTCATCATATTGTATTCGTCCCTGATTTTAAAAGCGCTGAAAATTTAAGACAAAAACTTTCTATTGTAGGAAACATAGTCTCTGACGGTCGTCCTATACTGGGATTAGATTCAAGAGATCTCCTTGAAATGACTTTAGAGTCAGGAGAAAGTTCATATATAGTTCCAGCACACATTTGGACGCCGTGGTTCTCAGTATTAGGTTCAAGATCAGGGTTTGATTCTATAAAGGATTGCTATGCAGATCTTGCGGACTATATTTTTGCAGTAGAAACCGGGCTGTCCTCTGATCCGGAAATGAACTGGCGAGTTTCTCATCTTGACAAATACAGGCTAATATCTAATTCTGACGCACATTCCCCATCAAAACTTGCCCGAGAAGCTACAGTGTTTGATACAGGCTCCGATTATTTCTCTATCAGCAAAGCGCTAAAAACCGGTGAGGGATATGTTGGCACTGTAGAATTTTACCCTGAGGAAGGTAAATACCATGAAGACGGGCATAGAAAATGTAACGTTTGTTTAAGTCCAGCGGAAACAATAAAACTTAACGGGATATGTCCAGTCTGCAATAAACCTTTGACAATAGGGGTTATGCATAGAGTTAATGAGTTAGCTGATCGCAAAGATAAAGATTTTACAATTCCAAAAACAGCTGGGAAAGTATTTAGTCTTGTGCCTTTGCAGGAAATTTTATCTGAAATTATGCAAGTTGGAGATTCCAGTAAATCGGTAACTATTACATATGAAAAGCTAATACAAAAGCTGGGTCCAGAACTGGATATTTTAAGGAATATACCTATAGATGAAATATCAAAAGCTCATTCTTCTCTACTTGGAGAAGCAATCTCGCGATTAAGAGCAGGTAAGGTTATAAAACATGCGGGATTTGACGGCGAGTACGGCGTTATAAAACTGTTTGAACAAGAGGAATTAGCGCAAAATAGTTTTACAAACCTGATGTTTGATATGGAAGTACCTGTGAGAAAAGAGGAAAAATCTCTCAGCTTACCTAAAGAAGAAATGTCAGAATTGAATTATCAAAATCATAATTATGATATAAGTACAAATGATGTGGAAAACAAGGGAATACTTTCAAGTCTTGACGAATACCAATTAAGCGCAATTAAGAATACTCACAATCAACTTTTAATAATTGCAGGTCCTGGATCAGGCAAGACTACAGTACTGACAAAACGTATAGCTTATATGGTTTTAGAAAATAATATTTCCCCTGAAAACTGCCTTGCCATAACCTTTACACGAAGAGCAGCCCATGAAATGCTCAACAGACTTAATCTATTATTGCCAAAAAATTATGGCAACATCAATATTCATACTTTCCATTCTTTATGTTTTTCTATTTTAAAAGAAAACTCTGATAAAGCAGGACTGACTCTTAATTTTAAAGTAGCAAGCAAGCATGAGATAAATTTATATACAGAGCAACCTCAATCAGATGGCATTTTAGATTTTGACGATCTGATAATATTTACGCTAAAACTTTTTAATGATAATCCGGATATTGCCAATTTATACCGGAATAGATTTAAGTATATTTCAGTTGATGAATACCAAGATATTGACGCAAGTCAGTATGAATTAATCAGATTATTAGCTCATACAGACGGCAATTTATGCGTAATAGGAGATCCTAATCAGGCGATTTATGGATTTAGAGGAGGAGATTCAAAATTTTTTGATAGTTTCTCTATAGATTACCCTCTGTCTAAAATAATTAGTTTAAAGAATAACTATCGTTCCACTGGAACTATAGTTAATGCTTCAAATCAAATTATTAGCTCATACAATATAACGGCAAAACATGATAAGCCTCATGAAAAAATTACTATACATACAGCTCCTACTGACAAATCAGAAGCGGAATTTGTTGTTAGTACCATTGAAAATCTGATTGGCGGGCATAGCTTTTTTTCTATTGATACTAACAGGTCTTGTGGAGAAGAAACTAACCTTTCGTTCTCGGACTTTGCTATTTTATACCGCACATCTTCACAGCTGGAACCCCTAGTTGAGGTATTGCAAAGATCAGGCATGCCTTTTGTAAAGTTATCTAATGACTTGCTCTGCAACAAAAAACCAGTTATAAAACTGTTGAGACAATTAACAAATAATGAACCAGTCATATCACAGCTTGATAAACTTAGTGAGGAATTTAATGAAGAGATTGATGACCACCTTCTACAATACCTTGCCAGATTGGCACAAACTTATAAAATGAAAAATGAATTTATTCATGAAGTCTCTCTTTTGTCTGAAATAGACACACTTGATAAAAGAGCTGATAGAATTTCGTTATTGACATTGCATTCTTCAAAGGGATTGGAATTTAAATGTGTTTTTATAGTAGGGCTGGAAGACGGCATTATTCCTTTTTACCGGGCTCAAAAAGCTTGTGAAGTTGAAGAAGAAAGACGTTTATTATATGTTGGTATGACAAGAGCCGAACAAAGGCTATTCATAACTCGGTCTGTCAGAAGAAAATGGCTAGGAACTTATAAAAACTTAAAGCCTTCATCATTCTTAGAAAAAATTGAAAGCGAACTGCTAAGGTTTAGTAAACTTGAAACGGTATTTCAAGAAAAAGAACGGTACCGTCAGCTTGACTTATTTTAAAGTTAAAATATATAGGATATAGGGGCGTGTAATTGTAACTTTTCGGTAAAAACGACAATAATATGTTATACTCGCTCTATAGTAAGCATCAAGAATGACTAGAGGATAGAACCTGAGTTTATCGGATAGATTCCACTGAGAAGAACATATTATGTAAGGTGCTATAAAAACATAACACTGACGAAATAGTCCTTTTATCTGCAACCTCATAACACTATAAAAGCTATAAATTTAATAATCTGCTTTAGCTTCCTTTACCAACAATCTATCCTTGTAAGAATGCTCTCAGAGGACAACTTGATTTTTATTTGTATAAAAAATATTCATTTTTAGTCTTACTTCCTTACTTTTCAAAAAAAGGTTCCCATTTTTGAGTTTTTTTCACTCTTAAAATCTCTATTTTTTCCTCTATCCGATAAACTCAGGTTTTATCACCATTTTTCGTGAGTTGTTAGTCTTCCTTCATTTCGTTATTCCTAAAACAACATTCATAAGGCACTCTGTCATAAAAGCGCAAGCAAAGTTGAAAACAGTCCTCTCCTTGTTTCTTTAGGTTTAAAACATAAATAATAACCGTCGTCTTTCTTCTCAACGCTGTAGTTAGGTGGTAAGGGATTGAAATTACAATTAAAGTCTGCTCTTTCCACACCTGCTGCCGGATTAAACCTGACTATCTGGCGTCTAGCCACAACTCTATCTTGTTCTTCATATTCACCTACATGTCCCACCATAACTAAACCGCTGCCAGATATAGCTCCCATTATAGGCGGCAGATGGCGATGGGGCAAGCAACACTCATCAAGAGTATGTTCACTCAAGCCCGGTACTGCTCCGGATATTCTTATAGCTATATTAACTAGTCCTTCAACCATACCCTCAATAATAACTAAGCCTCCGCTATTTTAATTATTCCCCCATGAGAAACAACGTTATCCCTCATAGTTAATGTGCTAGTAAGACTTGGCAAGATTATTTTTGCATTAGCTTCTAAAACAGTGTTTCGTTCTAGCGTAGCAACTGGATATACTAGAAGGCTCACTATATAAGCTAAAGGTTCCACTTTCAACACGCTGCCTGAACGTCCTATATAGTCTTCAATTGTATTCATTACAGAATCTGTTGCTTCAACTAACCCAAAATTATCTATTCCTCTAATTCTACCGGCAGACCAAAACCTCATTCTTCCGCCTTTTAGGATAGTCGTGTGTTCGACTGTGCCGTTGCTGGAAACCCACTGACGTCCACATGAGTAGATAGTCGTGCGTTCGGCTCTGCCGTTGCGTAAAATAAGCTGCTCTCCGCCTTCTCGGATAGTCGTGCCTTCAGCTCTGCCGTTATCTTGAACCCACTGATTTCCGCCTGCTTGGATAATCGTGTCTTGGGCTCTGCCATCGGGGTAAATTATTTGCTCACCTTCTACAGTTGTTTGTATGGCTACATGCCCCCCTTGAAATAAACTGCCTATCCCCTGCCACAATAACAGTTCCCTTAACAGGTTCTGTTCCCAATACATGATGATCAACTGCCCACAACAAACTTGTTCTTACTAGCATACTAACTAACACAATCGCCATCATCTTTATGCCGCAAACATTTTTCTTCATTCTTTTCCCTCCATTTTCTTTATCCCAAATGTCTTTATCTATTTATAAACCTATCTTTTTTACTTTATATTCCATATATTAATTCATGTTTTTTACCCTCACTCACTATAATTATATCTGCTAACTAAAACTCTGAGTGTTGGGTGAACTTTTCCATTCTTTATTTTTATGCTTAACAACTTTTTCCTACATAAAAATATAGCTTTAGATTTTTAGCATTTTTTAGGTTTTAAAAAGTAACCATATGTGAACTTCTTGTAAAATT
>JAISDY010000135.1 GCA_031264425.1 Endomicrobium sp.
CAAATGGAGACGACAAGTTTGACGACGCTTCATTTAGAGAGTCTGGAGACATAGAGCAGGACGCTCATAACGCCATAGGCATAGGATGGAAAGCCAATAAACAAGACAGATTCTATCAAATATTAAAAACCAGAGAAGACGCAAGACAAGGCAAGAAAGCTAATATTGAATTTATCGGAGAATATTCGTACATGAAGAAAATAGAAGAATATAGAAGTGAATAGGAAAGTAAGAAGATAATTAGTAAAAATAAAATAGACAAAACTTATGAAAAGAGATTGGATAAATAAAGTGGAAAGAGTTACTAGGTCATGGAACGAACTGCAGAAAAATTTTGCCAAACGCCAGCTTGAAACGGCGTTTGTCGAGGAGGAATCCAGTTTGGGAGCAATCTCTAGTCTTTTTGACGATGACGATAAAGTGGAGTTAAGAAATAAGATATATAACACAAACCTAACAGAACTTGTAGAAACAATAAAAGAGGAAAGAAACATCTTATTTAGAGATTTTTCAGAGCGAGAAAAAACAGATTTACAAAATAAACTCGTATATTTTTGCATTAGTTATATAGGAGAAACTCATAAGTATTTTTCAGACGTTATTGGTACAGTAAAAAATTTTTTAGTGCAAGAGAACGTAAAAGTAAGAGACCTTTCAGAACAAGACGTTCATAGAATAATAATGCTTCTTGCATCAAACGCATATGCTCAATGCAACAATAGAGAAGCTAAAAAGATTTTATCTTTGATAGAGAACATGGTCTTAATAAAATGAACGAGAATGAAAATCTACCAACACACCCTATTGTAGCTACATCGCTATCCCAGCAAATAAAGAAAAAAACTTACTATATATGTAACACTCCCGCAACCAATAATTTACATGAAAAAAGAACACTTATAAAAAAAGCTGACAGCACAAACGAGTCAATATTTGAATATGCCAAAGGACAAGGATTTTTGCTTATCAAAAATTATGAAAACAAAATGAAGAATTTTGACATCTCTACTGTAAAACTTTTCAATTATGCGATATGGGAGCTGACAAAACAAAATCCTTCAGGACAAAATATAGACCAAATTAAAACACAAGTAGAAATTAGCATCAAAGATTATCTTAAAAAAAGAGGATTTAAAAATAACGATAGAGCGAAAAAACAATTAATAAAAGATCTTGATTTATTATTTGACTCTAGTATAGACTATAAGGAGACGGTCAATTGTGATAGAAAAGGAAAAAAGAAAATAAAGGAGATATGGAAAACAAGGCTTATATGTAAGTATAAAATAGAGCCATACTGTGACACCCTTACTCTTTCTGTTGACCATGACCTTGCGAAACTTTTAATTAACAAAAGACGCGCAATGGCAATTTCAGAAGATTATTTTGGAATGAAACCTATCCCATCTGAAATATTGCATAAGTTAAGCACTTATGCCGAAACTAACAAGTGGGGAAGCAACAAAAAAGAAAAGATAGAAAATATAAAAAAAGGAATAAGAAAAAGCTTCCAAATAATAAGCGTCAAATCTTTACTAGAAGGAGTCGGCAGTATTCCAAGTTATGAAGAAGTAGTAAAAAGCAAATACCACCGCAATGTAAAAACAAAAATTATAGCCCCCCTTATAAAAGGGTTAGAGAAGCTTAAAGAAAATCGCGATTTATTGAAATGGGAAGTTTGCAATGAAAAAGGAAAACCTTTATCTGAAGAACAAGAGAAAGAAAAGTATAAATGGAAGAATTTTAAGAAACTGTATATTAAGTATGAATTGATTATAGAATAGAAAATAACAAATCTAATAAAACTACGACAAATCCTGAACTTTCCATTACCTAACCTAATCGATTGACTATCTATCTATCTTAAAACCCCAAACCCCACGAATGTTAGACACTTTAAGATACAAGGTTAGACACTTTAGGATACAAGGTTAGACACTTTAGGATACAACGCTTGACGAGAAAATGTCCTAAGTAGTTTTAAGTATCTATAAGATACTTTAAATAACAAAAAAGTTTGCTCATTCAAATCGCAACTTTTTTAAAAAACCATAACGACTCCCTGTGAAAAAAGAAAACCTCGCGACTAGCGTCAACCGCAGTATAAGTTGCTCCAAACTCGCTAACTCTTTTATCGCCCCTACTAGTTCTTTAAACTTTACAAACGGATTGAAAAATCAATGTATTTCAGCAAAAAAAATCTTGGGCAAAAGTGACTATTCCACAAAATTGATACACTATGTTCACTAAACAAAGTGTAGGGCATCGGCAGTCCGTTATCACTGCCTGCCTTGCCCAAAAGACAAACAACAACAACAACGACTTCCCTATGAAAGAAGAAGCAACGCATCTTTTCCTGCAAAGGAAAACTTTGGCTAGAAAAAGGGGGAAGCCCCCTACTTCAGCTGAATACCCAAAAGCCCAAACGACCTTAACGGACAAGTACGCTAGGGGGCGTACCACCCCCAAGACCCCCTTTGCTCCAAAAGGAGCAGAAACGACAACGGCAAATGGCATCAGTTATATTTGCAACTGCATTAAGATTGAATACTAGCAAGGGGTCAGGATTGATGGAAGGAGGGTTAAGCACCCGCTAATGCCCTTTTAGAGCGATATTTTCGGGTTTAGGTAGCATACGCCAAAACGAAGAAAAGCGAGATGAAAATCTTATCTATTTTGACAATATTCCCGTAAGTACGATGATTTTTAGCCATTTAGACACGCTTAAACACGTATTCCATTGCTGTATCTTACAGGTATAGATACAAAGATACTAAGATGTCTTGGGAGGATGGGGCAGGGAGTAGCGTTAAACGCCCGTAATCGCCCTTTTTAAGCGACATTTCCTGTTTTAGCTAGAATTTTTTTTGCTAAAGCCCAAGAAAACGCTTTAAAAGGCAATTGAAAGGCTTTAAGCAAAAGTTTAATTAAGGCAAGAAGGATAAGGTTTAGGTAAAAGGCATGGCATGAGATATGCTATGAGAAGGGTATGGCAAAAGAAGGAAGACTAATTGCCTATGCCAACTTTCATGTGAAACAGTCCACTTGTAAGTTCGTCATTACGGGCTTTTTTCCCACTCCTTTTACCATTTATTGCCATTCGTTAGCATATTTTATACATTCAATCGCATCAACAATCAAAAATGGCTTACGACTAACTGTTAATTGCCATCTGCCTTTAGTATCCTTACTTAAATACATACTCATAATCTTTCATTAATGCCATAGGTACGAGTTTTTATACTCTTATATGGAAAATTAAAACAGAGAACAAAACAGAGCTTGACAAAGAAATTCGTTTTAGGGTAAGATGGGTTAAGAAAAAACACAAAACGCAAAGCATAAAAGTAATTGAAAAACAAATACTATTTGAAGTAAATTTTTTCAAGATATTTTTTCCCTATAATTTATAATTATATAATTAATAACGCACAAAAAAATAAAGCATATAAAAGTATAATCAAAAAGGAAGGCAATAAATGCCAAAGATAAAAGACCTCCTAAAAGATGTACTTACCAAATCAGAGTACGATATTTGGATTGAGCCAATAGTAGAACACACCGCAGAAGAAACAAGAAAAGCGATATTAGTCGTTCCAAACAAATACTACCAAAACAAGATATCTAATATACTAAAAGCTCAAAACTTATCTGCTGAAATGATAATTCATGAACAACAAGATTTAAAAGTTACACAACAACCTCCTTCGGAAATAAGGCAACCATTAAGCACAAAAACTCTACAGATGAAAAAACCATACAGTAAAGAAAAAGTAACTACTAGCGATATAGTTAACAGCAAGTTCTTTACATATCCAATAATAAGCAGCAAACTAAAATATGCCACAACAGAAATGATACTTAATGACGAAGAATACATAGTTCATAGAGGAAAAAAATCACCTGACTCAGATGAAGAACCCATAGGACAACTAGACACCAACCATCTAAGAATACTTCTTGCTATAATACACACTTGGCAAGAACAAAACTGCAGATTTTTGGCGAGACACCAAGCATTGGTAAACTTATCAGTGACATTAAGGGAAGTCGCTAAAAAAATTGGGTATAATTTAGTAGGTGAAAGAAACACAAAATGGTTGCAACAAAAAGTTGAAGAGCTACCAAAATATCCAGTAACTTTGGAAAGGAAATTAGATGGAAAAGCAAACAGCTTTACTTTCCTAAATGAACTAACTACTCAAACTGAAGAAAGAAATAAAAGAAAAAAAACAATAGTATTAACGTTAAATCCAATACTATCACAACAGTTGTACGAATGAAAGGCAATACTGCGAAACAAAGAATGTTATAAAATCAAAAATCCCACCTCGTTAAAATTCCTACTTACCTATGACAAAAGAATATACGCTTCTCAAGAACATTTCAAACTAAGCATAGAAAAAGTAGCCGAAGATTTGGAACTAAGAGGGACTACTCAAAATATAACAAAAGCAATCAATAAAGTAATCAAGAACCTCAACGGGTACAAGCTGGGAGACAATAGTGAGATAGCCTTAGAACTTGTAAAAGAAGGCAGAGAAAGGTATCTTATAGTAGACAAAAGGGAAGTTGTACCAACCTTGCCGTTGGGAATGCCAACTGGAATGTCAACTATTGAATGTTAAATAAAATAGTAAATCTCAAAAAAGGAGATGTCTGAGGATAAATCCATAGTCTTGTTATATGCTGATTTATGGCACAAATATAATAACAAATTAAAACAATTAAAATAAGGAAATGAGGGGGAATAGAATGTCCTTTTTACTGAAGATATGTAGATTTAGCCTTGGAGATTTTGAAGACAAAGAATTTAAGTATTTTGTACGAGTAGGGCTTCTTTTCTTGTTACTAATTGGCATTTATTGGACGCTAAGACCGTTAAA
>JAISDY010000001.1 GCA_031264425.1 Endomicrobium sp.
ACCAAGTCTTCGCTTAAGAGCATAGAAGCCGGAAATAAACATACACAAGCACGACTTAAAGAAAACGAGGCAAAAATTAAGTATCTTGAAGCCGCTATTAAAACTCAAGAGGAGAGAGAGAAAAGCCCCACTAACGATTTGCATATAATAAGTATTGAACTCGCCGAGTTGGAACTTATAGAAATTATGTCAAGACTTAAGTTTGAAAAGGTGCGAGGGGAGACGGTACGGGCATATATAAAGGATGTGGAAGCTTACGCTAAACATTATTGTAAACCTGCAGCTGAACTTCGTAAGATCTATTTGAAGTTTGATAAAGTAGTTGATAAAAAGAATTTTATATCATTTTTGAAACATGATTAACGAAATGTTCGCACTTACATTAGATTTTGAATACGGATAAAATGTGAATTGCTAAAATTATTTTTTTATTTGAATTATGTATGATGAAAATATTGATTTTATCTTTGATTTGTGGTGAGTGTTTTACAAAGTGCTTGCAAAAATAGGTGTAATCTTAATATTATAAATATTATATTGAACAAAAAAAGGAATTGGTACAATAGTTTGTGAAATCCGTTTCTTGCTTACAAATCGCTTACAATTTTGACTTAAAAGTTTTTAAAGAATCATAATAAATTGCCAAAACAGATTCAGGGAGTTGTTGATAGAAAGCTAATATTATTTAAACAAAATCCACGACATCCGTATTTTAAAACGCATCTGTGTTTAAAAAGGAAGTTTTTTTTCTAAAGACTATGTAATTAGCGATATATATATTAATAATAACGCTTTTTTCTGCAATTTGCTAGAACCAACCAGATTTGCAATTCTAGTATGGACTTATAAAGTTATTCCATCATTATCTCCAAAATTTCGTAGGATACTTCCAGAGCTTCTTTCTTTTCTGAGAAGGGCAGCAATAAGAATACACGTAGGCAACACTTAATAAAGATTCCCAAGGTTGTATTTTGTTTGGGGAAAAAAGATAAGATTTAAAAGTGAAAAGACTCAAAAAAGTCGATATTAAAATTCAAAAAATTTAAAGGAAAATTTCAATAATAAAACTTCCTAATTTAATAGGAAATTGATATAATTATGCAGGTAAGTAAATAATTTGTATTTTGAGGGATAGGTTATGAAGATGTTGGCGATAGGACTACAAACGTTTGAGAAATTAAGAAATAATAATGCGATATATGTGGATAAGACGAAGCATATATATGAGTTGATAAGCACTGGAAGTGTGTATTTTCTATCCAGACCCAGACGTTTTGGAAAGTCATTACTGATAAGCACATTAAAAGAGTTATTTAAAGGAAATAAAGAGTTATTTGAAGGTTTGTACATATATGACAAGTGGGACTGGTCTAAAACAAATCCAGTAATATATTTAGACTTTGCAGAGATAACATAGTCTACGTCGGACGAATTAAAAGCCTCGCTTAACAAGTTTGTAGAACTAACAGCAGAAGAGAACAAGGTAGAAATAGATAAAGAACTGCCATTGTCAATGAAATTTGCCCAGCTGATAGAGAAGCTGCATAAGAAAGCAGGGGAGAGAGTGGTAATCTTGGTGGACGAATATGATAAACCATTGATAGATAATCTAAAATATATCCGGAAGTAAAAAGGGCATTACATGATTTCTATCAAGTGATAAAAGCAGGTGACGAGCATGAGAAGTTTGTATTTATGACGGGAGTATCGCAGTTTTCAGGATTATCAATATTTTCCGGGTTGAATAATTTAAACAACATAACAATGGATAATAAATATGGAGCAATATGCGGATATACGCAAGAAGAGTTAGAAAGCAGTTTTAAAGAATATATAGAAAAGACAGCAGAGGTGATGGAGTTAAGTAAAGAAAAGCTGCTATCAGAAATAAAGCATTGGTACAACGGATATTCGTGGGAGGGGAAGACGTTTGTATATAATCCATTTTCAACATTGGATACTGGTTTGAAACAGGAACACCGACATTTTTAATAGAACAAATAAAGAAGAGGAATAATTTAGAGTCATTTGCTGAAAGTAGAGAAGTAGGAATGGAATCGCTTAAAGGAGATGGAAGCGATAATATAGAAACAACAGCACTGCTGTTTCAGACAGGATATTTAACGATAAAGAAAAAAGAAGTTGATAATTATGTGTTGCAATATACAATAGATTTTCCGAATTACGAAGTAAAAAATGCATTTTTAAGCAGTCTGTTGAAAGCATATTTGGAAAGACAGTCAGAAGAAATAAATGGAATAAATAAAAAGATAGAAAAAGGACTAAAAGAAAAGAACGGGGAAAATTTAGGAAAGAGCTTAAGAGAACTATTTGCGAATATCCCGTATGACTTAACAACGGAAGAGATGATAGAAGAAGGATTGAACCAAATAAAAGAAAGGAGATACTATGAAAAGTATGAAGGGAACGATGTAAGTTTGTTAGGGATAGTGTTTGGAGATAAGAAAGAAATAGGATGTAAATTTATGGTGGTATAAAAAGTATATTTAGGGATGGACTTTAGGTTAAGCGTTGTAAGATAACCAATTTTCCAGAGGTTTTGCTTACAAATAATGGAAATTTATATAT
>JAISDY010000033.1 GCA_031264425.1 Endomicrobium sp.
AACGACTTGCCAAACCGTCTTGGTCTAGACAGAAAGTATATTCTGCCGTTAGATATTAAGTCATGCATGTGTTTTGTCTTATCCACATACACGGAGTCAGAGTTTCTCAACACTTCAAAGCTCTGCGTTCCTATTGGCAACATCCTCATAGATTTTTATCCTCTTTATTTGCCTTCCTTAGCCAGCATCGCAGCCCCTATTAAACCCAACTTTGCTGTATTTTTTGATATTGTTATTTTGCAAGTTTCCGCCGCTGACGCGTATGCTCTCTTCTTTATTTCCTTTTTCGCCGTATCCATAAAATATGCGCTTGCCGAGCTTACTCCTCCACATATGACTATCGAATCCGGGTTTAATATATTTATTATTGTCGCTAATCCTATCCCTAGTTTCTTCCCATAGAATCTCCACATCTCTTTGGCTGTTTCATCCCCTTTTTGCGCTTTTTCGTATAACGTTTTACAGTTTAGCGCCTCTCCTTCCTTTATAAGCCTTTTCCCTGTCGTCTTCATATAATTCTCTATATATTTTATGAAATATTTTTCGCCTATATATGCTTCTATACACCCGTTGCTCCCGCATTGGCAATCAGGACCTTTCTCGTCTATCGTTATATGCCCCACTTCGCCTGCGCTTCCGCTTGAACCTGTATAAATCTTCTTGTTTATTACTATCCCTCCTCCTACGCCCGTTCCTAATGTCACGCATACCATGTTCGTGGCTTTCTGTTCCGTATCAACATAATACGCTCCTAACGCCGCTACATTGGCATCATTATCCACATGCACCTTCTTGCCCTCTAGCTCTTGCTCTACTAGTCCCTTTAGTGGAACTTCTTTCCATTTAAGTAAATTGGGACTAAATCTTACTACGCCTTTTTGAGCATTTATATCCCCGGGCATGCCTATGCCTACTGTTTTTATTCTTTCATAATCTTTAAATTTCTTTATCTCTCTTGTTATCTCTGCTATTACTTCTTGGGGGGACTTCTGGTTGTCCATACCCACCTTTCTTTCTTCTTTTATTTCCCCTTTTTCATTTACTACTCCTATTTTTATTGACTGCCCTCCTATATCTACTCCCATATACAACTCTTCTTGCGCCAATACTCTTGTGCAACCCAATGATGAAAATAACAGAACAAAACAAAAACCCAAATTAAGAAGTTTCTTCTTCATGATTTTGTTAGCCTCCCTAGTTTTTCTATGCTACTTGCAACTTCTTCCTTACCCAATCTGTTTAATTCTACAAATTTGCCAAGATTTATATTAACTATCTAAACGCTATTTTGTTTAATAGTCTTACAGATAACACATATTTTGTCAAATTATTTGACAGCTTTCTATCTTTTATGAAGCTTATTTAATTATAGTCTTTTTATATCAAAGAATAAAAAAAAACGACCCCATCCCCGCAAACAGTAAATACCGCAATCAGTCTTTTATCTTGTGGTTTTCTATATATTCTTTCAACGCTTCGTTAATAACTGAGTATTCCTTTTTGTTGTTTCTGGTCGCATAAATTTTAAGCGTTCGTTTGTATAAGGGGTTGACGTAAATACTCCATTTCTCCAATACCGCTTTACCGTTTACGGTTTTTACTGATTGCCGCTTTTCTTCTTTCACAGTGTTTTTGTTCAACGGCTCTTTAGGGTCAACAGAAGAGACTCCGCGCCTCTTGAAAATATCTAGTTTTGCAAAATTAGCCTTGTTTGACATAACTATCTCCTAAATAATAAGTTCTGCTAGTTTTTGATACGATTGAGATCCAAAATGAGTTGGATCAAGAATTACTAACGGCATTCCTTGCATACTTGCTTCAGGGTGTTTAACTGTAAAGTCTATTGTGACTGGAAAAACTAAATCGCTAAATTGAGTTCTTAGCAATTTTAAAGTTTCTATGCTCATGTTTGTTCTGTTATGTGCTTTTGTTGGAAGTAACCCTAGAATTTTCAAGTCTGGATTTAACCCTCTCTTGATACTTTCAACCATTTCAAATAACTGTTTTAATCCTTGCAAGGAAAGGAAGTGTGTCTCTACGGGGACTAATAGTTCGTTAGCATAAACAAGAGCTGATATGCTAAGGTAACTTTCCGAAGGAGGCGTATCTATAATAACAAAATCATACTTAGTCTCAATAGATTTAAGTAATGCTCTAAGCTCGCCAGTACTAGCTGCAGTCATGCCTGCGTCTGTTTTAGATAGGTTAGGATGGGAAGGGAGTATCTCCATTCCGAAAGAAGTCTTAACAATGACATTCTCAGGTTTTAGTTTTATATCTTCAAACAAATTATGAATTGAATAATTCAAAGAAGTGACATCAACGCCACAACTGATTGTTGCGCTTGATTGCGGGTCTATATCAACAAGTAAAACTTTTTTACCTTTTTTGTAAAGAGCTGCTGACAAATTTACTGCCGTAGTAGTTTTGCCAACGCCGCCTTTTTTGAGGCTGATTGCTATGGTTCTAGGCATAATCCTCTTCCTCTTGCAGTTTTTGCCGTTTGTAGTATTGCTGTATTTGCCTTTTATGGTATTTACTACAATATATTATCTATTATGTCAACAGGAGTACATCTACATGTCCAATCAATAGAGTTTAAAGAGCTGTAAAGGAATAAGGGAAGAAGATACAAGATTGATAAAAAACAAAGAAAAAAGAAGAAAAATTTGGTATAATAGATACAGAGTCAAAGAAGGTGGATTATAATTGGTTGCCCTTAGTCCTTAAAGGAGTTTTAGTTCAATCTTTATATTTTACAAAGAGTTGAAGAATAAGTAAGCTACGTAAGTATAAATTAGTGATAAGGAAAGACGTTTTAAAAGGAGCTACGGAGGGAGTTATGGAGAAGGCGTGGAAGAAGGGTTTATGGATATTTGGGATGGCAATTAGTTTTTTGTGTTATAGTAGCATTGATGTTAGCGCCAGAAACGAGGTCACAATGCTTGTTTGTGGCGATACCAAGATGGAATCTAGGGAAGCCTTTAATACATTATATCGGGATTTAATGGGGAGGAGGGGTCTCGCTCTGGTGAAGCCGGGCGGGGGCGACTACTGTATAGGCGTAAGAGGTTCGTTGGACATGGACAAGGTGTCTGCAGATTTATCTGCAGACCTAAACATGTACTATGTAGATGATCTCAAGACAATACCGGAACTAGTGATTCCGTCCGCTTTATTAGTATTAGTATATGCAGGGAAAGAAGAGGAAGGATTGGGTAATTTGCCGTTGCTGCAGAAAAATTTGAAGAGCCGCAAACACAGAATTGACCTTCCAGAAATGGCATTGCTTCGTTTGGACGAAGTGTTGGCGTCTTCATGTGATGAGGAGAAGGGGGTTAGAGGGTGCGCGCTTAAGCTTATAAAAGCATGCGGGAAAATGTGGCCACGGTGTCCGATAGAAGAGAAAAAGGAGATGAAGTATCCTTGTCTAGAATAATCGTGCTTATAGACTAATCTGATGATCCTTGCGATGATGATTTAAAGATGAGCAAATGCTGCTGCTTCTAACGAAAATGGTGTGAAGCAAAGAAAAAAATGGATAGTATGAGTAGGCAGTAGGACACAATCAGTGAGTTAAGCATATAGAAGTTAATATTTTCAGTATTGGGCGAGAAAAGTAAAAATCTAGAGATAATCATAGAAAAAAATATAAAAAGGAAAATTTTATGCCTCCAATGACAGTTGATGATTTAAAACAAGAAGCTGATGATGCCATGAACGCTTTATGGAAGAGTCGCTCTCCCGCTCGCACGATCACTAGACCACAAGTAAAAACTTCCTCGCAGTTTGTGAAGAAGACGACGGGAAGGGAGGCTCCTCAACGCGCCATCCAAGAAGCAAGAGGTAGTTCTGGTCCTTTTAGAGTAACAACAATTGTTCCTATGACTGATACAACAGCAAAGGCTTCTTCTATAATCGATTCACAAGGGAATCAGACAAGAAATATTCTTCTAACCCGCTTTGGAGATCTAGCCAAATCTCTGCCCAAAGTAAGACCAAGTAGTGACTCCGAAAAGCAAGCGTATTATAAAAAATATGCAGAAATGGTTAGGCAAGAGGCAATACGGGATTTGGCTGGACATATATTGGAGAGGCAATCAGCAACTGATGCTACGTCGCTGGACGATAAGTTTCGGAGAATAGCAGATCATTGGATCGCTGGCGTAAGAGCATATGATCAATGGGAAGGTTCTCCTTTATTCAAGAATAAGGCGCGGGGACATGGGCAAGCTGATGGTTCGACAGATGGACGCTTGCGGCGAAAACTAGTGATGGCAGCAGTTCGGGAAATAGTACGCAGGAAAGCGTTGAATCCTTTATCTTCTTTTTATCAATCTGCCGACACTGTCAGGAACGATCAAACCCAATTAAAAAATGCAGAATCCTTCAAAAGTCCTTTCTTGCGACTTCTTTACTTACAACAGAAAGCCTCCACGTCAAATCAATCTCTAAATCAGAAAAGTGCAAATGTGCTAAAAGGTTTCCTTGAGCATGCAGATATATCCCCAGCATTCAAAAAAGCATTATTCCTCACATATAAGAAGCTGCGCGATCCTCAGGGATACAAGCAGGAATACTCGAGAGTCGTGCCATTCGGGGATGATGGATGGGTCAAAGCCTCCCACCGATTCTCTATCCCCGCCAATGCAGCTCTCCATCTCCCAGCCCCCGAAGGCAATGGTCATTCCAGAGATACCACACCTGTCCCCATGGAGGACATCACCGAACGTGGATTACCACTCTTTGGAAGCGAGACAGATGATCCGATAAACGACGTAGGACAAGAGAGTCTTGGTGAATGCTGGCTGCAAGCAAGTGCAGCATCTTTGCCATGGTCTATACTGAAAAAGATATTCTCAGGGAAACAGTCCCATGGAGCTGATGGCGTCACAACGCGCCTACATGATGAGAACGGAAACCCGATATATATACGTACACAAAATAGCCAGCTGGGTCACAAAGAATCTGCCCATAAAGCTCTGTGGCCATTTGCACTACAAGTAGCGGTAGCCAAGCATGAAGGGAAGGGAACGCTTAGACAATTCCGTGAAGGTGAGGGTGTCCCAACGCGCGATACTGGCAGTGGGATGCCATTACACAGTATACGCGACGCAGGATACGGTAGGTCAATTGCAGAAGCGGCAGCACTCTTGACAGGGAATCCTCTGGCAAAAAACGTTAACCTCTTTGATACTCCTGCAACAGCAAGGAGAGGCGCTTTTCTCCAAGCATGGAGAGATATAGGGAGCAGTGTACCCCAACAAAAAGCAGTAGCTTCGTTCGGGGCATTTGACAAACCTCCAAATGAAGTACCAACACTAGACGATGAAAAGAAACACCGGCACGCTGTGATTTTGTCAAACATTTCTCCTGACGGTAGTGTAGGAGATTATGATAATACGTGGTTAGACGGAGAAGGAGATGGAACTCTTAATATGAGAAAGAAAAGGTTCTCTTTAGACCCAACGCGTATGGGAAGTCTGTCCGTCCTTAACCCAGCTGGAGCGGATCGGAATACGTTCCTTCAGGGAGAACCATCTGCGTGGCGTCAAAGAAGCCTTCTTGGTAACTTTATGGTATAAGAAAGGGATAGCGTGTAAGTTTAGTGACTGGTAAAATAAAAATATAGATAAGGGAAAGAGCTTCCAACTAACTATAGTAGCAAAGTAGTTAGTTGAAAGGGATGAATAAAAAAACTAACCAAGAAGAAGAACTCACATCAACAATCAAAAAAGCAAAAGAAGTAAACCCTCAAAAATATTTTGGAGATAGTCTTTTATTTTTTAGTGTCTGCTTCACTTCCAATTTAAATACAGCTTTTTTTCTTTTTTTGCACAATCAGATAAATAAAGATTAATAAGTTTTTGATATGGGACAGTAACTCTTTTTGATTGTTCTTTAAAATAATTTATTGTATCTATATCAAGCCTGATTGTTATTTGTTTCTTTAATTTTGGTATATATGGATTTGTTTTTGCTTGTGAAAAATCATATTCCTTTCTCATTAATTTAATCTCCTTTTATATGTCATTTGTTCTTTTTTTGTTGCTTTTCTGGCAGATATGATTCTTATATTTGCATCATTATTTTATAACAATGACTAACCACCGAAACCCTAAATTTTTCACTTAATCCTAAAATAAAAAACCGTTCCTCATTATCAGAGAGATTATGGTCATTAATGATTAGCGCATTTTCATCATAAAATACTGTTTGCGCTTCTATGAAATCAACTTTATGTTTAATTATATTTTTATTATTTTTTACTTTATCCCAGTTAATTGTTATATCTTTCATGATTACATTGTAATATTTTGTCAAACAATTTAATCTATAATCTCTATGTAATTTGCTTTAACAAATTAGGTAAACGTCCGACAAAAACATTGGAGCGGCGTAGTTTTGACTTAACAATAAAAAAGACTTATCATGGAACAAGTTTTAAAAACACCATGTTAAGTTTGTTTTTGTTAGTTGTAAGTTAAGCTGGTTTATTAACTCTAAATAATGGGGTAAAGATGAAAAGACTAATCTTAGCAGTCGCAATGTGCTGTGCTTTTAGTATGTATGGGCTAGCGACGAATTCCGACCCAAAACTTAAGCGTATTGAAATGCTTGAGAAAAAAATCAACGCTCTCAAAGATGAACGTGCAAATATTGAGAACAAACTTCCGCCTATTCACGATGAAATGAGAGTTACTATAAAAAAGGCAATGGCGCTCAAGGATAAAATCATAAATCTACAACGCAATGTTTTTTTTGGTGTCCCCTATTATAAAGCCTTGATTGAAAAAAAAGAAAACGATATTAAGATTTTAACACTTCGTGCCACTGAA
>JAISDY010000058.1 GCA_031264425.1 Endomicrobium sp.
TAACGCACCGTTCCCCAAAGAAGAACCCTAATACTACAAAGAAAGCGTTGCTAAAATCAACATATTCTAACACATTTCCAAACTCCGTTGGAAAGAAATAGTGCAAACTTGCCATAACAAAAACGCAAATCGCTATTATTCCAAAAAGAAGCCTGATTATATCTATTGTCTGTTGTATCCACTTTGATGTACCAACTCTTGGACGCTTGGCTAAAGCCTGCTTGTCAACTTCTGCCTGCGCTATAGCAACTTGAGCGTTGTATTTTGCTATTTCAGTTGCGTTAGAAGCGTTAGCCAAAAGACTTTGAGCTTTGGCTGTAGCTTCATTTCGCTCTTCTTCACTTTTGCTCATATAAAACTTTCTACCCCTTTTGTTATTAACGGTATTAATACCCCTGTTATAAAACTTAACATTTTTTCATCCTCGCTATACTTCCTCTATTTCCTTTATTTCTTCTTTTATACATTCCTTAAATACAAATTTTGGGACTGCTATATTTGAACCGATTGCACTTGAATTGGCAAAAGCCAATTTTAATGTAATTGTAAAACAGGCGAACGCAGGAACACGAATAAGCGATGGCGCTCAGAGAGAAATCCAAAGTATCATTGATGAAATTTCAGCGGCAAATATTAAACCGAATAAAAATGATGAGATAGAGCGAATAAGAAAAGTATGTCTGAGCGGCAAAATTCATAGAGTAAAACTTACAAAGGTAGATATTTTTCTTGAAAAAGCAAACGGCGAGAAATTTCTATTTGATATTAAAACAGCCAAACCAAACAAAGGCGGTTTTAAAGAATTTAAAAGAACATTATTAGAATGGACAGCCGCATAAGCCAGAAAGGGTTTTACTTGCACCTTTCGTGAAAAAATATCTTGAAGTATCAAAAACGGATAAAGCTACAAGAACATATCTATCCGCCCGAACGTTATTAAATCACTTTCTTAAAAACATACCTGAAACAATCAAGTATTTAGATGAGATTACCTTTGACATTTTGCAGGAATATAAAACCAAAGAAAAAGAAAGGGGTCAGAGCATAAATTCCGTAAATAGCAAAATAATGAAAATTAAAGCATTATTTAATTATGCTATTGAAGATAAAAAATTAAAAGACAATCCCGCCAAAAGATTGAAATATAATTAAGCAAGGACGCAAAATTCCTCATTTTTTAAGTATAGATGAAATAAATAAGTATAAAAATGCAGATACAAACCGCAATATTTACTATTTGGCAAACCTTGTTGCATTGTACACAGGATTTAGACCTGAAGAAGTATACTATCTTACAAAAAAAGATATTGACATGAATAATAGAAGAATATCGATAAATCCCAAAAAAAATTGGCAACCAAAAACATACGAAGCACGTACTAACCCAATGTCAAATAATGGTTATCATTAAAGAAATATACGCTTTAATTGGCAATAGCGAATGGCTAATAACAGATTATACAGGAAAGAGACCAAGTTATCAAAATTATACCACATCTACCACAAAAGTGTTTAAAAGAAAAGAAATCAACATTAAAAACGATAATATGCGTCATATTTTTGCAAGCCATTTAGCAATGAGAGGAGAATCTCTGAAAGCTATACAAGAATTACTAGGTCACGCAGATATTAAAATTACGATGATTTATGCGAACGTAAGTCCTGCTTATTTAAACAATGCTGTCGCAAAACTATCATATTGATATAAAAAAACGTACGAATTTTAATCCGTACGACCAAAAAAAACGACCAAATCATATATAAAAAATATGCTGAGGGACAGAATCGAACTGTCGACACCAGGTTTTTCAGACCTGTGCTCTACCAACTGAGCTACCTCAGCATACCTAAAGCTGTTTACTTCTTGATATGACCTTCAAAAGCCTTCTTACCGGCTTCAAATACATCGCTTATTTTATCTTTTCCTTCTTCGTAAACCTTTCGTCCTTTTTCGGTTAAGTCTTCACCTAAATCTTTAACTTTATCAGCAACATCTTCACTAAATTTCTTTATGTCTCGCCTTGTCTCTTTGCCGGACTTAGGAGCATACAACACTCCAAGTGCCGCTCCTATCAATCCGCCCAAAATAAAAGCGAATAAAGTATCTTTATTATCACTCATTTTCTTCCCTCCGTCTGCTTTTTTCTTTTATTAATGCTTGACAAAGCATAAAAGATAAGAGAAACTGCTGAAACAACCGGAGATGATATTTTTTCGGTTAGCGAGATAACTTTGCCTGACACTCTGCTGACAATATCTAGTTCAGAATTAAGTTTATGCAAAGCCTTTTCAAGCTCTACTGCCGCTTTTCTAACCTTAACAAGAGCAATTATCAAAAAAACTGTACCAACTGTTACAGAAACGGCTATTAAAGCTAACGCAATAACTATTGCCGATTCGCAGGATTTCATGGAAAAAATTATAACATAAACCTCCCCTTATGTCAATTTTTTACTTCTTTCTTTTTTTCTTTCCTAATGATGATTTGCCTAATTTCATATTCTTTAATTCAAGCATTTTATCCCTTAGAACTGCGGCAGTTTCAAAATCCAGATTTTCAGCTGCATCTTTCATTTGCATTTCCAATTCTTTGATTATACCGTCAATATTTTTAGACGTAACGGCATAATCAAATTTTTCTTCTTCAACAATTTGCGACATAGACTTCTGTCTTGATAAATTTTGAAATTCGTCAAGTTCATGAACAACTTTTACTATTGTCTTTGGCTGAATACCGTTTTTTTTGTTGTATTCAATCTGTTTTTTTCTGCGGCGTTCCATCTCATTTAAAGCTCTTTGCATTGAACCTGTCATGTTATCTGCATAAAAAATAACACGACCGTCTATATTTCTTGCGGCTCTACCGCAAATCTGTATAAGAGTGGGCTCAGAACGCAAAAAGCCTTCTTTATCTGCATCTAAAACAGCTACCAAAGACACTTCAGGCAAATCTAGCCCTTCCCTCAAAAGATTTATTCCCACTAACACGTCAAATTTGCCCAAGCGAAGGTTTTTGAGGATTTCTATTCTCTCCAAAATTTCTATTTCTGAATGCAAATATTCAACTTTAAACCCTTTTTCTTTAAGGTAAAATGCTAAATCCTCAGCAGTTTTTTTTGTAAGAGTAGTAATTAAAGTTCTCTGTTTTCTATCAACTGTTTTTTTGATTTCAATCATTAAATCTTGTATTTGTCCCTCAATAGGACGAATGATAACTTCAGGGTCCACAAGACCTGTCGGACGGATAATCAAATCAGTTATATTTTTTTTACTTCTTTCAAGCTCGTAAGCTCCGGGCGTCGCAGATACCATCATGATCTTTTTTATAAGCCCCTCAAACTCGTTGAATCTTAAAGGTCTATTATCCAAAGCGGACGGAAGTCTAAAACCAAAATCTATAAGAGTCTGTTTTCTACTTCTATCGCCTTCGTACATCCCCCTAATCTGCGGTAGAGATATGTGCGACTCATCGGCTATTATTAAAAAATCGTTATTATCTTGTAAAAAATAATCTATAAGAGTAGTTGGTCTTGCCCCCTCAGGATTCCCAGACAAATGTCTTGAATAATTTTCAACGCCGTTACAAGAACCCGTTTCCCTCAACATTTCCATATCATACTTTGTTCTCTGCTCAAGCCTTTGAGCTTCTAAAAGCTTATTCTGAGACTTTAGAATCTTAAGATGCCCATCCAGTTCAATCTGTATATTTTTTAAGGCGTTTTCAATCTTTTTTCCATCTGTAACAAATAACTTTGCAGGATATATGTAAGCCTTATTTTTTTTGTTTATTATCTCGCCTGTAAGAGGGTTGAATTCTTTTATGCTTTCTATTTCGTCTCCATAAAATTCAATCCTTATAGCAGTCTCAAGATAAGCTGGAAAAATTTCAACCGTATCTCCTTTAACTCTAAAACGACCCCTTATAAATTCAACTTCATTTCTTTCATAATAGCTTGCCACAAGCTCAGATAATAGGCTCTTCATTGATTTTTCTTTACCTGAAATAATTTCAATGCACCTATTTTGATAATCTTTAGGCGAACCAAGATTGTAGATGCATGAAACGGATGCCACTACAATAACGTCTTTTCTTTCAAGTAGAGACGTTGTGGCTTTAAGCCTAAGCCTGTCTATGTGGTCGTTTATAGAAGCGTCTTTTTCTATGTACGTATCGCTTGATGGAATATACGCTTCAGGTTGATAATAATCATAATAAGAGATGAAATATTCAATTGCGTTATTTGGAAAAAAAGATTTAAACTCAGCGTAAGTTTGAGCCGCTAAAATTTTATTCGGGGAGATTATAAGAGTGGGCTTTTGAAGTTTTTCTATTACGTTTGCCATAACAAAAGTTTTACCTGAACCGGTAACGCCAAGCAAAACCTGCGAGTCTTTAACCTTAAGGTAATTATGATAAAGCTCGTCAATTGCATGAGGCTGATCGCCTGATGGTTTGAAGTTTGATACTAATTTAAATTTTTCCATCTTTTTGTTTTGTCTTCTGCAATTCTGTATTGTGAGCGGACGCTCATTTACTTCTTGTGTGAACTTCGCAATCACGCGTTTCGTAGAATTAGCAAAATATCGCGCAGTTAACTTATTATCCCAATTTAACTTTTTGTACTTTTTTTATCATAGGAAAATTTGTCTGATCTATTTGCAAAGGAGTTACGGAAATATATCCTTTATCTATCATATCCACATCGCTCCATTTGTTATTTTTGCCAGAAATATACCTACCGGAAAGTTTGTATGAAAAATTATCTTTTTCATCAATAACAGTCTCAACATTTTCATTATAATCGCTTATCCCTAAAGGAACAACTTTTATACCTTTATAATTCTTGGGAATATTTATGTTCAAACAAATATCTTTAAAAAATTTTTTCTTCTTTAATATTTTTTCAGCTATCTCTCTTGTAGCTTGCGCAGAGTGGTCGTAATCTTTTGCATACATTTCCGCAGCTGAAACGGCTATTGACGGAACTCCTTTCATAGCTCCTTCTCTTGCAGCTCCCACCGTGCCAGAATATATCACATCTTGTCCTAAGTTTGGGCATGTGTTAATACCGGAAACGACTAAGTCTATTTTATTTTTAAAAAGAAAATATAATCCATATTTTACACAGTCGGCGGGAGTGCCACCTTTGACTATATAAAAATCTTTTTCTATTTTTTCCACTTTTTTGTATTTGGCAAGAGATATGCCGTGCCCCGTTCCAGACATTTGATCTTTTGGAACAATAACATAAACTTTAGCTATTTTGGAAAGCTCTCTTATAAGCGGGCGTAGTCCCGGAGCTTTCATCCCGTCGTCGTTTGAAATTAGGATTTTATACATTTAGTTATTTCCTCATATATTATTTCTTGCGGCAGTTTCACAATATCTTTTACTGCGACTTTTTTTGTGTCTATATTAAGAATTTCAATAGCTTCCAATAGATTTTCCTCACTAAAATCTTTTTCCTCAATTATTGTCACTTTTCCTTTTTCTTCAATTTCTTTAGCGTTCCAATATTGATGGTTATCTGTCGCATACGGGTATGGAATTAAAACGGCAGGCTTTCCTAAAGCCTTAAGCTCAAAAACAGTTCCCGCACCTGAGCGAGATATGCCCATATCGCACGCGGCATAAGCGTATGCTATATTGTGCATGTAGTTGAATATTCTGTAATTTGCGCGTACTCCGACAATTTTTTGTATTCTTGAAAAATCTTTTGCTCCAGTTATATGTATCACTTGCATTTCATTGCTTGCGACAAAACGCAATAGAGCTTTGCTCGTAACTTCATTCAATTTGGCTGCTCCCAAACTGCCGCCGAAAACTAAAACCGTAAAAACATTGCCGTTTAAATTAAGCATTTTTAAAGCGTCGTTCTTTGATACGCTAAAAATATCTTCCCGCACAGGATAACCGGAAATAACAAGATTTTTATTTTTAAAGTATTTTGTAGAAAAACTAAAACTTAAAAAAGTTTTATCTGCTATTTTATTTAGAAGTATATTAGCTTTTCCCGGAACAGTATTTTGTTCGTGTATAAAAGTTTTTTTTCCTAAACTTTTAGCGGCAAATAACACAGGAACGGCAAGATACCCGCCTGTTCCGATAACAGCTATTGGATTTATATAAAGAATCTGTTTTAAAGCTTTAAAAAAAGAAATTTTTAATTTAGCTAAAAATACTAAAAATGAAAATGAAAATTTTCTAGGCATGCCAACCATATTAAAAGCCACATATTGAAAACCGCTATTGTTTAAAATGTCAAGAGACGCGGAATTATTATTTATAAAAAAAATAGGATTACAACCTTTGTTTTGAAATTCTCTAGCCAAAGCTATACCCGGGTATATATGACCGCCCGTACCGCTTACTGCAATGATAATATTTTTCTTTTTATTTTTTTTCATTCCGTTTTATTTTTTACTGTATTGTGATAAATTTATCAATATTCCGGCTGTAGCCATACTTATGGCAAGCGATGTTCCTCCAAAAGATATAAAAGGAAGAGGAAGCCCCTTTGCTGGAAATACCCCAGTGGCAACGGATAAATTTATAACTGCTTGAAAAACAATAACAAGCGTTATGCCTAAACACAAATACTCAGAAAAAACATCAGGCATATGTTTGCTCATCTTTATCCCTTTAAAAAATAGATAGATGAAAAAAGCAATAACTGCGCAAGCTCCTAAAAATCCCAGCTCTTCCCCAATAATAGGAAAAATAAAATCGGTGTGGGCTTCTGGCAAATACATAAGTTTCATCTCGCTTTTACCCAGTCCTCTGCCAAAAAATCCGCCCGCGCCTAAAGCGTTTAAAGACTGTTTCACCTGATATGAGGCAGCGTCAATATTTATAAAAGACGCCAAATAATCGTGGAACCTTGCAAGCCTGTACGGTTTCCTTATTATTTCTTCAGCAACTAACAATGTGCCAATCGTACCGCTAATGAGAACAATCTTCATTGGCAACCCCGCGCAAAAAAGCATAGCAAAACATACTGCAGCTATCAGAATAGGCGTTCCCAAGTCAGGCTCCAATGCGATAGGAAATAACATAAAAAGAATTATGGCTGACGGAGCTATCAGACCTTTTAATTCCTCAATCATGTTTTTCTTTCTTGATATAAAGTCAGCAATTATTATAACTATTGCTATTTTTGCAAATTCAGACGGTTGAATAGTGAAGAAACTAAAACTTAGCCATCGTTTTGCTCCGAGTCTTGATACTCCAAAAAATAACACAGCTACGACAAAAATCCAAGAAATAATGTAAATTACTTTTGCATGTTTTTTATAAAATTTATAATTGATTATAAAAGCTGTTGTAAACATTGCGCCGAAACCCACTAAAAGCCACAATATTTGTTTAAAAAAAAATTTGTACGGACTAGACCATCTGAGATATGCGCTAATAAAGCTAGAAGAGAAAACCATGACCGTTCCAAAAATGACGCACAAACATATCAAGACTATAAGCGTATTGTCTGATTTTCTAAAATCTATTTTAAACATATCCTCACCTATAACTTGTGTACAAGTTGTTTAAAAATCTTTCCACGTTCTTCAAAATTTTTAAATTGATCAAAAGAAGCGCATGCGGGCGAAAGCAATACCGTATCGTATGGTGTGGAAACTTTATAAATTTGTTTAACAGCATTTTCTATAGTACCGCAATTGTAAAAATTAGTAGTCCCACTTAAATCTTTCCTTATTTTATTAGAAGCTTCGCCTATAAGAAAAATTGCTTTGACTTTATTTTTTACAAGATTTCTTAAAGGCAAATAAGGAAAACCTTTATCTCGCCCGCCCATGATAATCAAAATATTTTTATCAAAAGATTCCAAAGCAACCCTTGTTGAATCTATATTTGTTGATTTTGAATCGTTATAGTAATCCGTGCCGTTTACGGTTTTAACAAATTCTATTCTGTGTTCTACGCCTTTATATCTTGAAATAACTTTTTCTATATCTTTTGGATTTACGCCGGCGGCATATGACGCGGCTGTTGCTGCCAAAATATTTTCTATGTTGTGGCTGCCCACTATATTGATTTTAGGTTCTATTTCAAAATGTTTTTTGCCGACTTTTATTACTATTTTGCCCTTGTTATAAAATATGCCTTTATCTAACGCTTTCTTGCTGAAATAAATTAAATTTGTTTTGACTTTTGAGCTTATCCCTCTACATATTTTGTCATCATAATTCAATATTGCAAAATCTTCACGCCGTTGGTTTATAAACACATTCTGTTTCGCTTTTATATAAGCATTCATAGTTTTATGATGCTCAATGTGATCCGGAGTGATATTTAATAAAACTGAAATATTAGGTCTAAAATCTGGCGTATCCTCAAGTTGATAACTTGAAAGCTCCATTGTAATATAGGTGTCCTTGCCAGTTTTTAAAGCTTTATCCGACAAAGGCATGCCTATGTTGCCAGCAACTATGGATTCTTTATAAACCGATTTTATTATTTTAGCTGTTAAATCTGTAGTTGTAGTTTTGCCATTAGTTCCCGTTATGGTAATAATTTTTTTATATTTTGAGTTTTCTAAAGAAAAAGCAAGTTCGCTTATGACAGTGATTTTCTTTTTAATAGCTTTTTTTAATATAGAAATATCGGAATGAATTCCGGGACTTTTTACGATAACGTCGGAATTTAAAATTTTGTCGGAATGACCGCCAAGCTCCGCGTTAATTTTTTTATTTAATTCCTTTATCTTTCTTTTGCTGCCTGAGTCGCTGGCAAACAC
>JAISDY010000097.1 GCA_031264425.1 Endomicrobium sp.
AACCAAATCAAATTGAATGTTCATCACAAAATATATTGGAAACTGTATGCCGGTTGGCAATTTAATTTTCAAGAAAGAATGGGAACTTATCTTGACAGCGAAACCAATACGGAACAACATTATAAACCATATTTGTTGTGCAATCTAAAAATAAGTCTACAGCTAAAACAGACGCAAGTTTTTATAGAAGCGACCAACCTGTTTAATACAGTCTATTTCGATTTGGGGAATATTTCACAGCCAGGTATCTGGATAAAAGGAGGAATCTCTTTAAATATACTGTAGGTGGAAATAGTGATTAATGGTTGGCGATTAGTGGTTAATATAGTATTGCAAAAGACGAAATTGTCTGAATCAGGATTTACAGGATGAAAAAATAGAAGAGAAAAGTCCGAAAGGACTTTAATATAGATAATCCTTTACAAACGAAGCACAGTTCGGAGTATAAGAAGACAATTACCTCTGCATAACTGCGGAGTCGTTCAATTTGCTATCATATTATACTTTGCACGGGATAGTTTTGCGTGTTGTCGCAAATCGGATTAGCTCGAAAAGGTTGGATTTTCATTCCCGACGGTCGTTGACCGTTGGGAATGAAACCATATCCCAATTACCGCCTGAAAAACAGAACTTAAAACAAAATCCTGCCTTTCAGGAAGCAGTCAGGAAAAGATAATTTTCTATATGGCAAGACCTGCAGTTATGAAAATCCAACTTCTCAAGTCGCATGATAGCATCTCACAAAATTATGCCGCGTAAAGTATAATAAAGGAAACAAAGAGAGAGGCGCTAAAACGTATTTTTGCACATTCTATTTCTCAATATTCCGTTTATAAATAAGGATTTTTGGGCAATTCATAATAATAATAACCTTGTTTGCGAAGCGCTTCTTTTGTGTCATTATCGGGTAATTCTCGAAACAAAATAGTTATAGTCCTAACGTATGGAATAATTCCCAATGCACTTAGTATTGTTGTAAAAAAATATTTCACTTTCCCCTTAAAACTATTTTCTGTTCTCATGTGATTGAATTTATAAAAAGCTATCGCAGGTAAAGCTATCCCCATTGCCATTTTTTCAAACTCTCGTTGTGATATTTTATATACGTAATTTCCAACTATTTCAAAAGAAAAACGATTCTTCCAAAACATAGAACTTCTTTTTGGATTTTTTTTTGTATCCAATATATTACAAATAAACATAAGAAAAGGCATTCTGATATAAGGGTCTACAGGTTCATCAATTACAACGCCTTTTTTTGCACAACGCAACATTTCATAAACAGCAAGATAGGGTCGAGGGAAATGATGAAATGTATCACGACAACACGCAAAGTCGAAAGAATCATCTTCAAAGGTCATCTTTTCAGTATTCTGTGCTGAAAATGATTTAATGTATCCTTTTTGTTGAGCTAATTCAATCATGTCCTTTAGTATATCCGTCGCGGTAACTTCTTTACAATGTGAAGACAACCACATCGCATCCGTTCCGTAAGAATCACCGACAGTAAACCAAGTGTCATTCGGGTTTAAAATTGGAAACAATTTCTTAAATTCAATGGGGTCTTCTCTATTTATAGACTCTTGTAATAATACCAATCGTTCTTCTTCACTCATGTTCTGATACCAATTTTGATGAGATTGGTAACTTTTCTCCAAAAACTTCATAACCTGTTTTGTTTTATTATTATTTTTTAGTATATGTTTTATTATTATTTATCAATGCTGTCCGGTAAAAACTATATGATTTATCTTATGTATGTGAAATATTTTACAGGTATTCATTTTTCTTACTTTAAATGTCATAGAATCTAATATTTGCGGTTGGAAGCAAATTTAACGACATTTATAAAAATAAAAAACTCTTCCCTATTTCCTATTTAGTTTTACCCTATTAATATTCTTTCAAAAATTTAACAATCGTTTTCACTTGTATATCTTCTTTTATTGTCCAAGCATTTACAACTTTACCGACAAGTAAAATTCCTGCATGTTTTTCTGTTGGAAATTTATTTTTCCATTGTAAAACAATGGCAGTCTCATTTTCTCTATCAAATCCAATATTTGCACTCGTAAATAGTTCGTCATACAAAAGCGCTAATTCCTGCTTTAAATTTTCTTTTATATTATTCATTTATTCTTGATTTTAAATTTTCTTTGTTTAGTTATTAGAGTCCAAGTGAACAAGTTTTTGTTTGTTGCTTGCTTCTTTCGTGAGCGAAGACCTGCCGGATATTTCTCTGGCAAGGGTTCTAATTGTCATTTTCCCGACATTTCCCGCATTGGCATAATATTTTGCAGGGTCTCCCTGCTGTTGAGGATTTTTCCTCGCTACTATCTTATACTTCATAACGGGATAAATTAATTTGATTACTTGTTTTAATTACTAATTTACTTGTTTTTTCTACCATATTTTTATTTCTGTATTGTATAAATTTTATTTATTTGATTACTATTTTTATTTATAATTTTACTTATTTTTTTCTATCATATATTTTTTTGTGTTGTATAAATTTCGTTGAATAGGGGTGCATAAAATTTTCTCCTGATATAAATTTCGCTGCAACCGCATACAAGAAAATTTCTTCCTGATATAAATTTCGCTGTAACCGTATATAAAAAAATTTCTTCCTGATATAAATTTCGCTGCAACCGTATACAAGAAAATTTCTTCCTGATATAAATTTCGCTGCAACCGTATATAAAAAAATTTCTTCCTGATATAAATTTCGCTGGAACCGCATATAAAAAAATTTCTTCCTAATATAAATTTCGCTGCAACCGCATATAAAAAAATTTCTTCCTGATATAAATTTCGCTGCAACCGTATATAAAAAAATTTCTTCCTAATATAAATTTCGCTGCAACCGTATATAAAAAAATTTCTTCCTGATATAAATTTCGCTGCAACCGCATATATTTTTCCATTCGTAAGAGAAAAATATAAGACGCCGAAAAACAGCGAGATAGAAACAAGAAAGAAATCGTGAAAAAGTGGACAAATAGACGAGTGTGAAGGTTTAAATATCGTCCCTCTTTTGCCTTTCGGCAAATATATAAAGATTGCTTGAAGAAAAAAGCAATTGTTACAATAAATAGGGGCGAAAGCGCGAAAGGGCGAAGGGGGGATGGCAGCAAGCAACAGGCAACACGCAACAGGCAGGCACGCCAAGAAGGATAAAAGAACGAAAGAGCGAAGGGGCGAAAGGAAAAGAGAAGGTACAAAGAAAAATACAGAAGGCGCCCACAAAGCTTTTGCCCGTAAGGTCTGCGCATAATTCACCCCTTCACTCATAGGAGTAGAAATATATTGCCTCGTATCTTTTTGTTTGTAACTTATATCTCTATTCATTACCATTTTTACTTTTATGTTTTTACGTATGTCTTTATTTTTTTACAACTATTTAATATTCGGCTATTCTTTTTTCCGATAGCCAGTGCGACAAAGGTACTATTTTTTTTTCTACGAAATGCATTTTGCATAATTTATTTTTATGATTTATTTTTATATTTTCTATAATCTATTGTCATTGCGTTAGAGAAAATTATATTCATTGTCGTTTTTTTGTTCATGAGCAATCAAAAATATTTGTTTTGAGTGGCATTTTTGGAGGAATTTCAAGGAAAAAAACTTAATCAGTAGGATAATTTTCGCTATGAATCATCACAATAAGCGCTCAGATAACACAGATTTTAAAAGATGACCACAGATTATTGTCTGAACTGTGATTTATATGATTTGAATAATTAATATGATTGTTCATTAGTGGACAAGTAAACGAGTAGACAAGAGAACAAGTTTCTGCTTATTGCCATCTTCCCTTCGCCCTTTCGCCCTTTCATCCCTTCGCCCCTCTTGGCTTGCTTGCTGCCTGCTGCTTGTTGCTTGCTGCCTCTCTATTCTTTGTCGCGCATCAAAAAAAATAGCATCAGCCTTCGGATAATATTCCAAAAAATGGTACCTTTGCCGCCGAACGAATTATCG